>NZ_PZZL01000005.1:300000-457675 GCF_003046185.1 Phreatobacter oligotrophus | reverse complement strand
CGCGGGGTGGAGCAGCCCGGTAGCTCGTCAGGCTCATAACCTGAAGGTCGTCAGTTCAAATCTGGCCCCCGCAACCAAAACACCAAAAGCCCCGCCCGGTCACAAACCGGCGGGGCTTTTTGGCGTCCGGGGGCTGCGCGCCATCGCTGGACGAAGGCGGCTTTGCCGCGTCGGCCGGATCTCTCTGACTCGTGGCGCGTTAGCCCGTGACAGACACGGCCGCTGCCATCCTCCGGATCATCAGCGCCATAGCATCTGACCCACGAGGTGCGGAGGCAGGACATGACAGAGGGCAAGATCCGCGTCGGCATCGGCGGGTGGACGTTCGAAGCGTGGCGCGAGACGTTCTATCCGAAAGGTTTGCCTCACGCCCGTGAGCTCGCCCATGCGAGCCGCCATGTCACGGCCATCGAGGTCAACGGCACGTTCTATCGGACCCAGAAGCCTGAGACCTTCGCTGTCTGGCATGACGAGGTGCCCGACGATTTCGTCTTCGCGCTCAAGGCGCCGCGTTATGCGACCAACCGGCGTGTCCTGGCAGAAGCGGGAGAGTCCGTCGCCCGCTTCATCGACAGTGGCATCGACCGTCTGAATACGAAGCTCGGGCCGATCAACTGGCAGATGGCGGCGACCAAGGCTTTCCAGCCGGAGGACTTTGCGGCCTTTCTCAGCCTCCTGCCCAGAACAGCGCACGGTTTGACGCTCCGCCATGTCGTCGAGGTGCGCCATGCCAGCTTCATGGTGCCGGAGTTCATTGCCCTCCTGCGGGATCATGGCGTCGCCGCGGTCTTTGCCGATGATCCAGACTACCCCTTCTTCTTCGATCCGACCGCGGATTTCGTCTACCTGCGTCTGCAATGCGCGCGGGAGGAGGAGCCACGCGGCTATGCGGATGCGGATATCGACACGTGGGCGGCGCGGGCGACCAGCTGGGCGGCGGGCCGTCATCCAGCCGGCTTGCCGCTGGTTGCCCCGAAGGCGCCAGCGCAGAAGGTCAAGCGGGACGTCTTCATCTTCTTCATCAATGGCTTCAAGCCCAAGGCTCCGCTGGCGGCGATGCGGCTCATCGGTCGCCTGGGCGCCTGAGATCAGAGGCGCGTCGCGGCCCGTCGGGAGCCGCGCGGGCCCTCACGGCTCCCAGTCATATTGCATCTGCCGGGCGGTGGCGCGCGCCGCGGCCTTGCCGAGGATCCCGGCGACGAGATGCAGGCTCATGCCGATGCCAGCCGAGATGCCAGCAGAGGTGATCACTTCGTCCTCGTCGACGAAGGGCACGTCCTCCAGCACCCGCAAGGCGGGATGGGCCGTGCGCAGATCCGGGACGTCCTCCCAATGGGTCGTTGCGGCGCGGCCCTCGAGCAGGCCGATCGCGGCGAGCAGGAAGGCGCCGGTGCAGACCGATGCCGTCAGCGTCGCGGCTGCGCTGGCCCTTCGGATGTAGTCGAGCGTCGCGGCGTCGCCGAGCGGCTGGGTCACCACCCCGCCGGGAACCACGAGCAGGTCAAACGGCGGGGCGTCGCTCGCCTCGTGAGCAGCGCGGACGATCAGCCCATGGCGGGCGCGGACATCGCGATGTCCGACGGCGACGGTCGCGACATCGAAGGCACCGCCCGGGACCAGCCCGTCCCGCCGCGCGACGCGATCCGCCACCGAGAAGACCTCAAACGGCCCGGCGAAATCGAGCACCTCGACCTCGGGGAAGAGCAGAATGCCGACACGCACCGGCCTTCCGCCGGCGATGATGCCCCCCAGTCCGTCGACCGCCCGCGCCATGACCGCCCGAACGCGCTACTTCGTGCCAAACATGCGGTCGCCCGCATCGCCGAGACCCGGCACGATATAGCCGTGGTCGTTCAGGTGGCTGTCGATGGACGCCGTCCAGATGCCGACATCGGGATGGTGAGCGTGGAACTTGGCGACACCCTCGGGGGCGGCCAGCAGGCAGACGAAGCGCAGGTTCTGCACGCCGCGCTCCTTCAGCCGCTCCACCGCCGCGATCGCCGAATTGGCCGTCGCCAGCATCGGGTCGATGACGATGACGAGACGGTCGGCGACGTCTTCAGGCGCCTTGAAATAGTACTCGACGGCCGTGAGGGTCGCGGGGTCGCGGTAGAGGCCGATATGGGCGACGCGGGCGGAGGGGACGAGCTCCAGCATGCCGTCGACGAAGCCGAGACCGGCGCGCAGGATCGGCGCGAAGACCAGCTTCTTGCCGCCGATCTGCGGCGCCATCATCGTCTGGAGCGGCGTCTCGATCTCCGTCATTTCGAGCGGCAGGTCGCGCGTCACCTCGTAGCAGAGCAGCATGCCGATCTCGTGCAGCAGCTGGCGGAAGCCCTTGGTGGAGCGGTTCTTGTCGCGCATCAGGGTGAGCTTGTGCTGCACCAGCGGATGATCGACGACGGTCACGGTGTTCATGCGCCCTCCAGGCCCTTCTCTATCCTGCGCATCTTAGAAGACGGTCCCGTCGCTGACGACCCGGATCGGTGGGCCGCCATCGTCGCGGCGCTCGCGGGCGAGGCGTCGGCCGGCGGCCCAGGTTCCGCCTTCGAGCACGCGGGCGAGCGGGAAGGCCTCGGCTGACAGGCCGAGGCGCTGGCGCACCAGCGGCGCGATGGCATCGAGGAGAGCGACGGTAAGACCGCGCCATTCGACGACCAGGGCGCTGTCGACGGTGTTGGCCGCGGTCGCGGCGGCGGGATCGCGCAGGGCGAGCACGCCCATGTCCACGAAGAGCCCGCCATTGCGATATTCCGGCAGGCCGGTCAGCCCGTCGATGTGGGTGACGGTGATGCCGGCGCTCTCCAGCGGCTCGATGAGCGAATAGGAGAGCCATTGCGACAGCTTGTGGAAGGGGATGAGCCCGTCGCTGGCATCGCCTGCGCGGATCTTCGCATGGTGCCAGCAATCGCCCAGCGCAATGCCGCCGAGGGTGACGCGGCTTGGCCAGATCGGACCGAGATGGGCGAGGACGCCTGCGAGGATGGCGGTGGCTGGCAGGCGGCCGCCCTCGGCCTGGGCTGCCAGATGGTCGAAAAGGCCGCCGGGGCGGGGCGTGTCGCGGGTGGCGAAGACCTGCGGGTTCGCGCTCGCCGTGGTGCCGAGGCGGGCGAGGAGGCTGGCGCGGCCCTCGAGGCCGACCAGCGGGTTGGTGTCAGAGACCTGGAAGCCGCGGGCGATGTCCCCGGCGGTGAGGGCGGCGAGGCGGGCGGCATCGGCGCGGGCGCTCACGCCATCGTCGGCGAAGGCGCCGGCCTCGAACATGCGCAGCGAGGCGACCGCCAGGCCTTCCGATTTCGACAGTTCGACGCCGGTCGCCGCGTCGCGATAGCGCCAGGCCATGCCGGCGCCGGCATCGAGCAGGACCGAGACGATGGCGAGGTCGAAGGCGGTGCGGCCGCGCTCCGCCGGATCGGCGATGCGGGCGAGAAGGTCCGCGCCAAGATCATGCGGGCCGGCGCGGAAATGCCGCCAGCGGGCATGAAACGGGATGGCGAGATCCGGATAGTTGCCGCGGATCACCTCGACCACGAGATCGGCCGCCGCGGGCAGGCGGTCCATGTCCACGGTGAAGGCGGAGAGCTCCCCGGCCATGCCGAGGTCGAGCATCTTGGCCGAGCGCTCGCGCACGGCGGAAGCGGTCAGCAGCGCGCGGGCGGCGCGCGGTGCGTCGAGCATGGCGAAGGCCATCAGCAGGGCTCCGGGGACAAGGCAGAGAGGTCGCGGCGAGTCGAATGCCCCACCCTCACCCTCCCCGCTGGCGCAGGGAGGGGACTTTGACGTCCTGCAAGGCTGTCAGCGGTTGGGCCTGGCCCAACCGGTCAGGCCGCGGCGGGCCATCGTGGTCTCCCTCCCCTCGCGCAGAGAGGGGAGGGTGCGGGTGGGGCATGACGACGGCATCGCGTTCGCACGGCGCCATTCCGACAACAAACGGCATCAGAAATCTTCGATCTTGCGGCCGACGACGCGGGTGAGGTCGTCCTGCGAGGGCGGCGGGGCCGGGGTGAAATAGCCGGCGGCCTTCTTCGCCTCCATCTCCACGGAGGCGTCATCGGGGACGAGTTCGGCCGGGATCGGCACGCGCTCCACCACGTCGACGCCAGCGGCGACAAGAGCGTCGTATTTCATGTTCGACATGGACATGAAGCGGTCGATGCGGCGGATGCCAAGCCAGTGCATGACGTCGGGCATCAGCTGCTGGAACCGCGCGTCCTGCACGCCGGCGACGCATTCGGTGCGCTCGAAATAGGTGGCGGCTTGGTCGCCGCCTTCCTGCCGCTTGCGGGCATTGTAGACGAGGAACTTCGTCACCTCGCCGAGGGCCCGGCCTTCCTTGCGGTTATAGACGATGAAGCCGACGCCGCCCTTCTGGGCGTCGCGGGCCGCCTCCTCGATGCCGTGCACGAGATAGGGGCGGCAGGTGCAGATGTCCGAGCCGAAGACGTCGGAGCCGTTGCATTCGTCGTGGAGCCGGCCGGAAATGAAGGTGCTGGGGTCGCCGAGCTTCGCCACATCGCCGAAGAGATAGACGGTGGTGTTGCCGATGGGCGGCAGGAAGACGCTCATGTCCGGGCGCGTCACCAGTTCGGGATACATGCCGCCGGTCTGCTCGAAGAGGGTGCGGCGCAGGTTGGTCTCCGAGGTGCCGAAGCGCTCGGCGATGCCGGGCAGGTACCAGACCGGGTCGATGGCGATCTTCACGCAGGCAATGTCGCCGCTGTCGCGGACGATCGTGCCGTCGACCGGCAGCCGCGTGCCGATGGCGTCCTTCAGCTCGGGCAGGGTCAGCCGCGCCTTGGTGATGGCGATGGAGGGGCGGATGTCGACGCCCTCGGCGATTTCGGGGCGGAAGATCTCGCCGACGAGGTGGCCGAAGGGATCGATCGACACGATGCGGCCGGGCTCGGACCATTGCGGGAAGGGCCCGATATTCACCACGGGGTGGGTGTTGGTGAGATCGGGCCGCTGGATCGGATTGAGCGCGCCGGCGGAGACGGCGAGTGCCCGATAGAGCGCATAGGAGCCGCCATGGGTGCCGATGGCGTTGCGATCGGGGCCGGCATTGACGGTGGCGACCACGGGGCCGCGCTGTCGGGGATCGGCGGCGCCCCAGTTCAGGGCGAAGCGGGAGGGCGTGCCGGCGCCCGGATGCGAGGTCAGCCTGATGTGACCCGACTTGTTGACGCTCATCCTGTCCTCGATGCCATGAGGCCTTGCGGAACGGATACGGCCCCCCGTCGGAGAAAGGCGGAGGGCCGTCGAAGAAGCATCCGATGATGGCTCAGCTTCGCTCCGCCGGCAAGGGGGCACCGCGGACGCCGGATCCGGGATGGCTGGAGCGCACCGCATTGCGCACCCGCGCCTCGTCCACGCCGGCGTCCTGGAGTTCGCGGCGGAACACGTCGCGACGCTCGTGCACCGATGCGATGACCTTGCCGGCGGGGACGCCGAGGTCGAAGAGCACGGCTTCGGAGAGCTGCAGGCTCGCCTCGATCGTCTCGGGGACCGCGTCGGTCACGCCAAGGCGGTAGAGGCGCTTGGCGTGGTCGGCGTCGCGGGCGCGGGCGATGATGGTGAGCTTCGGGTTCAGGGCGCGGGCAATCTGCGCGATCTCGTCGAGCGCGCCCTCCGTGTGCAGCGTGAGCACGAGGGATGCGGCGTCGCGCACGCCACACTGTTCCAGGAAGGCGTGGTTGTTGGCATCGCCGAAATAGACGTCGTGCCCTTGGCGGCGGAGATCGGCGATCTCGCGGGCGTCGCGGTCGACGGCGATATAGGGCACGCCGTGGGTCTTCAGCATCTCGCAGACGAGCTGGCCGACGCGGCCATAGCCGACGACGATGACGCGGCGACCAGTCGCCACGGGAGGGGCGACGGTGAGCTCGGGGTCGGGCGCCGCCTTCTTTTCGACGCGGCGGGCGACGAGGGCGCCGAGCTTGTCGAGGAAGGGCACGGTCGCCATGCTCAGCGCCGTCAGCGTGACGATGAAGGAGCCGACCTCGGGTGCGACAACGCCGCTTCCCGTCGCCTGCTGCATCAGGACGAAGGCGAATTCGCCCGCCGGCCCGAGCAGCAGCGCGGTGCGGAAGGCGACGATCCAGCTGAGGCCGAAGGCGCGGCCCAGCGGCACGATGACGGCGATCTTCAGCACGATGAGCGCAGCCAGAGCGGCGCCGAAGGTGCCCGGGCTGGCGATGACGGCGGGCAGGTCCAGCGACAGGCCCACCGAGAAGAAGAAGACGCCGAGCAGGATGCCCTTGAAGGGCTCCAGCGTCGCCTCGATGGCGCGGCGGAATTCCGTCTCGGCGATGAGCAGGCCGGCGACGAAGGCGCCGAGCGCCATGGAGACGCCGAAGGCGGCGGTGAGCAGCCCGGTGCCGATGGCGATGAGGATGGCGGCCGCGGTGAAGACCTGCGGCTCGTGCATCGCCGCGACCAGACGCAGGAACGGGCGCAGGACCCGCCGTCCGACCAGCACGACGATGGCGACGGCCGCGGCGCCCTGGACGAGGGCCATGGCGAGGCCGAAGAGGACTGAACCCTCCTCGCCCCGCTGCGACAGGGCGACGACGAGGAAGAGCAGGGGGATCACCGCGAGATCCTGCATCAGCAGGATGGCGAAGGTGGCGCGGCCGGTCGTGGTGGTGAGCCGCCGCTGCTCGGCGAGATATTCCACCACCACGGCGGTGGACGAGAGCGCCAGGCCGCCGCCGATGATGAGGGCGGCGGCGACTGGCCGGCCGAGCCACCAGGCGGCAAGGACGATGATGGAGGCCGTGACCAGCACCTGCAGCGAACCGAGGCCGAGCACCAGCTTCTTCATGCGGGTGAGGCGCTCGTAGGAGAGTTCGAGGCCGATGAGGAAGAGCAGGAAGACAACGCCGAGTTCGGCGAAGGCGGCCATCTGCTTGCTGTCGGAGACGGCGAACCAGGCGAGCCAGGGATAGGTGGCGGAGAGGCCGCCGAGCACCGACGGCCCGGCGATGAGGCCGATGCTCAGGAAGGCGAGGGCGGGGCTGATGCCGATGCGCTTGAGCAGGGGGACCGTCACCGCCGTCGAGGCGAGGATGATCAGCGCGTCCTTATAGGCTGCGAGCTCAACCGCGGCGGCCATGCGTGTGTCGTCTCCCCTCGGCACCGGGCCGGATCAGCCGCGGTGTTCCAAACCTATGCGGCGCTGCGTCGAAATGTCCATTGCAGAACGCTTAGCCGGCGATCCGATGAACGGATGTTAAGCTGATGGCCGGCCAAGGCAATTTTCTTTTTTCCGGAGCGGAAAATCCACTTGCACCCCGGGCGGAATCTGATATCTACCCCCTTGCCCAATTTCGCACGTGCCTGTGGTTGCGTGCCGGTTGGTGGGCATCCGGACAAGAGGCCGGACAGCCGCCCGAAGACTTGGGAATGCGCCGGGACCTACCGGGCCGTGTTCCAGGGGCGTCGCAAGACGCGGGGTCTTCGATAACCTAACCGGCAGCCGGAGGCGAAACCGGCGAACCCTGCCCTCCGCAGGGGACGCGACTTGAAGCAACGACGATCGGGCTTTTTTGGTCTCAGCTGGTGTCCAGAGCCAGCTACCGAAGAGGCTTGTTCTTCTTGCCGGCCGTGCGGATCGGGAACTCCCCAATCCAATCGAAGGCGTCGCTATCGCTGACGGGTGTCCAGCCCGGCCTCGATCGCAATGTCTCGGCGAACGTCATCGGGTGGTCGACGCCACCGGTGTTCCGTCTCCACAGCGGACCCGGAAAGCGAACGCCGCCCATGGGTTCAACCCTTTGAGGGTCCTCGAGAGCGAGGGCTTGGGGGGATTACAATGACCGACCGCATCCGCGAGTTCCTCCGCAACCGCCGTGAGGATGGCCCGATCCTCGTCGTCGACCTCGAGGTCGTCGCCGAGAACTTCACCAAATTCGCCCGCGCCCTGCCCGACACCCGCGTGTTCTACGCGGTGAAGGCCAATCCGGCGCCGGAGATCCTCAACCTCCTCGCCGAGATGGGCTCCTGCTTCGACTGCGCTTCCGTGGTCGAGATCGAGCAGGCGCTCGCCACCGGCGTCGCCGCCGACCGCGTCTCCTTCGGCAACACGATCAAGAAGGAGAAGGACGTCGCCCGTGCCCTCCAGTACGGCGTGCGTCTCTTCGCCGTCGATTGCGAGGCCGAGGTCGAGAAGATCGCCCGCCAGGCCGCCGCCATCGGCGCCAAGGACGTCAAGGTCTTCTGCCGCTTCCTGCAGGACTGCGAGGGCGCCGAGTGGCCGCTCTCCCGCAAGTTCGGCTGCGCGGCGGAGATGGCCCCGCGCGTCCTCGAGCACGCCCACCGGCTCGGCCTCGTCGCCTACGGCCTGTCGTTCCATGTCGGCTCGCAGCAGACCAACATGGGCGCCTGGGACGAGGCCCTGACGACCGCTTCCTCGATCTTTGCCACGCTCGCCGAGCGCGGCATCGAGCTGAAGATGGTCAACATGGGCGGCGGCTTCCCGACCCGCTACCTCAAGGACGTTCCGGCGGCGGAAGCCTATGGCGCGTCCATCTTCGAGGCGCTGACCAAGCATTTCGGCAACCGCATCCCGGAGACGATCATCGAGCCGGGTCGCGGCATGGTCGGCAATGCCGGCATCATCGAGTCCGAGGTCGTGCTCATCTCGAAGAAGTCGGACGAGGACGAGGTGCGCTGGGTCTATCTCGACATCGGCAAGTTCCATGGCCTCGCCGAGACCATGGACGAGGCGATCCGCTATCCGATCCGCACGGATCGCGACGGCGACGCCGTCGCTCCTTGCGTGCTGGCCGGCCCGACCTGCGATTCGGTCGACGTGATGTACGAGAAGAAGCCCTACGACCTGCCCGTGTCGCTCTCCATCGGCGACAAGGTGCTGATCGAGGCGACCGGCGCCTACACCACGACCTATTCCACGGTCGGCTTCAACGGCTTCGCGCCGCTGGCTAGCGTCTGCATCTGACGCTCCTCCCGCCCGGGTGACCGGGCGGGCTTCACTCTCCTGAAAGCGTCCCGACCGGCCGTGGGCTAATGCCCCGGCACGAGGGCTGTCGTCTCTCTCGCCTGAGAAGGACCGCGGCCATGACCGTGCACGTCTCCCTGAAGGACCATGCGTCCGCCCGTCCTGGCCCCGTCGTTGTCGGCGAGGAGCAGGTCCGTCACATCGCGGCCCGCGAGGCGCTGCTCGACGCCGCTTTCGGCGAGGAGCGCTTCGCCAAGACCTGCGAGCGGCTGCGCGAAGGCCGCCTGCCGGCGGATGGGCTCGCCCTCGTCGCCCTGATGGGCGACACGCTCGTCGGCACCGTGCGCCTGTGGAACGTCAGCCTCGGCGCGAATCGCCCCGGCCTGATGCTGGGTCCGCTCGCGGTCGACACCTCCCTCCGCTCGGCCGGCATCGGCGCGCTGCTGATGCGTGAGGCGATCGGCCGCGCCCGCGAGGCCGGCCATCGCGCCGTCGTGCTCGTCGGCGACGAGCCCTATTACCGCCGCTTCGGCTTCGATCCGTCGAAGATGGAGCGGCTCTGGCTTCCGGGTCCGGTGGAGCGGTCCCGGTTTCTCGGGCTGGAACTGGCCGAAGGCGCTCTGGACGGCGCCAGCGGCCTCGTCAGCCCGACGGGCCGCGAGGCGCCCCGCTGGCCGGGTCTGGAACTCGGCCAGGCCTGGCGCATTGCTGCCTGAGGCGAGCGATGCATGGCGGTCACACTTCCTCAAGGTGTGACCGTCATGCTCTCGACCGGACCGCGGCCGCCGTCTATCGTTCGGCGACGCATCGGGAGCACATCAATGATCCGCCAGTTCGCCCTTGGCCTCGTCGCCGCCACCGCGCTCTTCGCGGTCGAGGCCGCCACGTTCCAGGCTGAGGCCCAGCAACGCCGCCGTGGCGTGCCCGAGGTTCGCGTGTCGCGCCCGAGCTGGCTGGTGACGCCGAAGGTCTCCTTCCCCGGCGACCGCCTCAGCGCCCGTCCGGACATCATCTACGGCAACACCTTCGCCAATGGCGATCCGGTGGCCATGTCGACCTCGATGCGCGGCAGCCGCATCGGCCCCGACCGCTTCTGGGGCGGCCCGGCCAACATGGTGAACTGGCCCTGGCCGGCGGCCTTCTACGCCGGCAACTGATCCCCCGATTGCGTCTGGACAATCCTTCCCGCATAACGCGCATGGGACATTGGACTCCCTCGCCTTGAGGCGAAGGAGACGGTAATCCTTGCTCCCACCAATCCCCCAACGAAGGGATGTCCAGGGATGGATGATACCGACCGCCGCATTCTCTCGGTGCTGCAGCAGGACGCGTCGCTTTCGATTGCGGAAGTGGCCTCGCGTTCCGGCCTGTCGACGACGCCGGCCTGGAAGCGCATCCAGAAGCTCGAGGCGGAAGGCATCATCAAGGGCCGTGTCGCCCTGCTGGATCCCAAGAAGCTCGGCCTCGGCCTGACGGTCTTCGTCTCGATCGAGACCGCCGACCATTCCGAAGGCTGGCTCGCCCGCTTCGCCGAGGTCGTCTCGGCCATGCCGGAGGTGATGGAATTCTACCGGATGGCCGGCGACGTCGACTACATGCTCCGCGTGGTCGTCGCCGACATGGACGCCTATGACGCCTTCTACAAGCGCCTCATCGCCCAGATGCCGCTGAAGAACGTCACCTCGCGCTTCGCCATGGAGCGGATCAAGCAGACCACGGCGCTGCCGATCCAGGCGGGCAAGCCATGAGTGGCCCTGCCATGAGCGGGCTGGAGAAGCTCACCCCGCCGGAAATGCCGGCGCCCTTCGCGAAATATTCGCATGCGGTCGTGGTCCCGGCGGGCACGCGGATGCTCTTCTGCTCGGGCCAGCTCGGCCTTGCCGCCGATGGCACGATCCCGGAGAGCGCCGAGGCGCAGGCGGATCTCTGCTTCGCCGCCATCGGCCACATGCTGCGCGCCGCCGGCATGGACATGTCCGACATCGTCCGCATTAACGCCTTCGTCACCGACCGCGCCCATATGGCCGGCTACATGGCCTCGCGCGACCGGCACGTGACGAGCCCGCCGCCTGCCTCGACGCTGATGATCGTCTCCGGCTTCACCAAGCCCGAGTTCAAGGTCGAGGTCGAGGTGGTGGCGGCCAAGGCCGGCTGACGGGAGGCCCTCATGGCGCCGCGGCAACTCTGGGCCGAGATGACCACGGAGGAGTTCCGCGCCGGCGATACCGCGTCGTGGATCGCGGTCCTGCCCATCGCCGCGATCGAGCAGCATGGTCCGCATCTGGCGGTCGCCGTCGACACGGTCATCGCCGAGGGCAATGTCGCGGCGGTGCGCGCCATCCTGCCGAAGGACCTGCCCGTCACCTTCCTGCCCACCGTCTGGATGGGCAAGTCCGACGAACATGTCGCCTTTCCCGGCACCATCACCATCTCGGCCGAGACGCAGATCCGCCTGCTCACCGAGATCGGCGAGAGCATTGCCCGGGCGGGCGTCCGCAAGCTCGTCCTTGCCAATTCCCATGGCGGCAATGTCGCGACCATGGAGATCGTGGCGCGGGATCTGCGCCGCCGGTTCGGCCTGTTCGTGGTCCAGTGCTCCTGGCACCGGCTGGGATCACCGGCGGGGCTCTTCTCCGAGGCCGAGACCACCCACGGCATCCATGGCGGCGAGATCGAGACCTCGCAGATGCTGCACTTTCGCCGTGACCTCGTTCACATGGCGAAGGCGCGCGACTTCACCTCCGCCGCGGTGCTGATGGAGCAGCGCTACAAGCACCTGCGCGCGACGCAACGCGTCTCCTTCGGCTGGATGACCGAGGACCTGTCGGCCTCGGGCGCCATTGGCAATGCCGCGGCGGCGACCCCGGCGAGCGGGCGCGAGCAGACGGAGTTCACCGCGCGCGCCTTCGTCGAGCTGCTGCAGGACATCCACGCCTTCCCGGCCGGCCTGCTTGGGACGGCGACGCTGGCCTGACCCGGCCCCGCGCGATCAGTGCAATTTGGTCAGGTAATTGGCGAACATGCTGCCCGGCGCCAGCAGCGCACCCGCCCAGATGAAGGCCGACAGGATGTTGGCGATCTGGAACTTCCACTGCGACATGGCCAGCATGCCCGCGACCAGCGGCACCGAGGCGCGGAGGGGACCGGAGAAGCGGCCGATGAAGATGGCCCAGACGCCCCATTTCTCGAAGAAGGCATGGCCCTTGGGCAGCATGTCCGGGTGCTTCGACAGCGGCCATATCTTGCCGATCTTGTCCTTGAAGACATAGCCGAACCAGTAGGAGACGGCATCGCCGAGCGTCGCCCCGAGGGCGGCGGCGACGAGGATCGGCCAGAAGGGAATGCCGGCCGAGCCGATCAGCGGGCCGAAGGCGACGATCATCGCCCAGGCCGGCACGACCAGCGACAGGACCGCCAGCGACTCGGCGAAGCAGAGCGCGAAGATGATGGCGGGAGCCCAGGCCTGGTTGGCCTTGACGAACTCGATCACGGGCGTGACGTAGGCTTCCATGGGTTCGCCGGCTCGCTTGGGGGAGATGGTGACGGACCCAAGACGATCCCGCCCCATGGGTCAAGCGCGCGCACGGTGGACAATCGTCGCGGGGCGTCGACGGCAGGGGCCCGCGGGTCTATGCAGGTCGCACCACCGGGGACGATGACCATGGATCTCGACAGGCTGACGGCGCTCGCGGACCGCGTGCTGGGCGATGCCACCATCCCGGGACTGCCGAACCATTATCGCGGCAAGGTGCGCGACAATTACGACCTGGCCGACGGCAGCCGCGTCATCATCGCCAGCGACCGGATCAGCGCCTTCGACCGCATCCTCGCCGCCATTCCCTTCAAGGGCGAAGTGCTGACCCAGACGGCGCGCTACTGGTTCGAGCAGACGGCGGACATCTGCCCCAACCATGTCATCGCCTATCCCGATCCGAACGTCGTGGTCGGCAAGCGCCTGGACATCCTGCCCGTCGAAATCGTCGTGCGGGACTATCTCGCCGGGACGACCGGCACCTCGGTCCTGACCCTCTACAAGAAGGGGCAGCGGCAGATGTACGGCGTCACGCTGCCCGACGGCCTGAGGGACAACCAGCGCCTGCCGCATCCCATCATCACGCCGACCTCCAAGGCCTTCGATGGCGGCCATGACGAGCCGCTGTCGCCGGAGCAGATCCTCGAGCAGAAGCTGGTGACACCGGAGCAGTGGAAGGTCCTGTCGGACTACGCCTTCGCCCTGTTCGCCCGCGGCCAGGAACTGGCGGCCAAGCAGGGGCTGATCCTCGTCGACACCAAATACGAGTTCGGCACCGACCGCGACGGCACCATCATCCTGGCCGACGAGATCCACACGCCGGATTCGAGCCGCTACTGGCGCGCGGATACCTATCCCTCCCGCTTCGCAGCCGGCGAGAAGCCCGACAGCTTCGACAAGGATTTCGTGCGCAACTGGGTGGTGGCGCGCTGCGACCCCTACAAGGACGCCATTCCGGAGATCCCGCGCGACGTGATCGTCGCAACCGCGGCCGTCTATATCGAGGCCTACGAGACGATCACCGGACGCCCCTTCGTGCTTCGCGACGAGGGAGCGACAGTCATCGAGCGCATCCGCCGCAACCTGTTACCCTATATCGCCGCTTCACGATGATGACGCGGCAGGTTATTCTACATCTCTGATCTGACCGCGATCCGTCGCGGATTGATGGTTCTCCCCCGGGGACGATGCGCAGCGCATGGCCTTGCATCTGGTGACAGAGGAATTGAGCCTCGAGCACAAGCTCAAGGTCGCCTATGCCGCCTGGGGGCGTGGCGACGCGTCGATTCTCTCGTCGCTCGTCGCGGATGACTGCGAGCTCATGCTCATGGGCAACCCCGCGCTGAACCCGCATTCCGGCCTCAGGGTCGGACATGCCGGTATCCGTGACGCGCTGGAGCTGTTCCACAGCGTCTTCGAGGTGCGGGACTTCCTGATCGAGAAGATGATCGTCAAGGACGACGACGCCGTCGTGCACTGGCACTCGTCACTGGTCTTCCGCGCCAATGGCCGGGTCATCGACAGCGAGCGCTGCGACCTCATCACCTTCCGCGATGGCCTCGCCCGCAGCATCAAGGGCTTCTACGACACCGCCACCATGGCCCTGGTGAGCGGGAGGGCGCAGGTTGCGCCCCCCGATGGCGTCTTCGACGACGCCGTTCCGCCGAAGGCTCAGGCGTCGAGGACCTGACGGCTGGCAACGGTGGTGTCGGCGTTCAGCCGGTAGACGAGCGGCACGCCGGTCTTCAGCTCCAGCGTCGGGATCGTCTTGTCGTCGAGATGGTCGAGCACCATGATCAGCGCCCGCAGCGAATTGCCGTGGGCTGCGACGAAGACGCGCTCGCCGCGCATGACGCGGGGCAGGATGGTCTCGACATAATAGGGCAGCACGCGGGCCACCGTGTCCTTGAGGCTCTCGCCGCCCGGCGGCGGGACGTCGTAGGAGCGGCGCCAGATGTGCACCTGCTCGTCACCGTATTTCGCCGCCGTCTCGGCCTTGTTGAGGCCGGAGAGATCGCCATAGTCGCGCTCGTTGAGGCGCCAGTCGCGGATGGTCTCGAGGTTCGGCTGGCCGATCTCGTTCAGCATCAGCTCGCAGGTGCGCTGGGCGCGCGACAGCGCCGAGGTGAAGGCGACGTCGAAGGAGATGCCGAGGGCCTTGAGGCGGCGACCGCCGGCCTTCGCTTCCTCGACGCCCTTCTCCGTCAGGCCGGGGTCTTTCCAGCCGGTGAAGAGGTTCTTCAGGTTCCACTCGCTCTCGCCGTGGCGCGAGAGGACGAGAAGCCGTTCGGTCATGGTCGCAGTTCCTTCGGGCAGGTCAGAGGCCGAGCACGTCGGCCATGGAATAGAGGCCGGCAGGGCGGCCGCGGGCCCAGAGCGCTGCCTTCAGCACGCCGCGGGCGAAGAGGGTGCGGTCCTCGGCATAGTGGCTGAACACCACCCGCTCGCTCGGGCCGGCGAAGATCACCGAATGGTCGCCGACCACCGTGCCGCCGCGGAGCGCCGCGAAGCCGATGTCGCCGCGGGTGCGGGCGCCGGTCTGGCCGTCGCGGCCGCTGTCGCGCGCTGCCGCGAGATCGACCTTGCGGCCGCGGGCGGCGGCCTCGCCGAACATCAGCGCCGTGCCGGAGGGGGCATCGACCTTGCGGTTGTGGTGCATCTCGACGATCTCGATGTCGAAATCCTCGTCGAGCGCTTCGGCGGCCCGCTGCACCAGCGCGGCCAGCAGGTTCACGCCGAGCGAGAAATTGCCCGACTTGACGATGGTCGCCTTCGCCGCCGCCGCGGCAATGGCGGCGGTCTCCTCGTCAGTGAAGCCGGTCGTGCCGCAGATGTGGATCTTGCCGTGGCGGGCGGCCATGCCGGCGATGGCGACGGAGGCCTTCGGCACGGTGAGGTCGAGGATCGCGTCGGCCGCGGCGATGGCAGCCTCGGCATCGGCCGTCACCGCCACGTCGGCGCGGCCGGCACCGGCGAGGAGGCCGGCATCCTCGCCGAGCGCTGCGTGGCCGGCGGGCTCGGTCGCGCCTGTCAGCACCATGCCGTTGGTCTGCTGCACCAGGCGCACGAGCACGCGGCCCATATGGCCGGCGGCTCCGGCGACGACGATCCGCATGTCGGACATGGGCGGGCGCTCCCTTCAGGCAGTCGGGCGCCCTCTACCAGTCCGCGGCGGCGATGGAAAGCAGCGGCTCAGCCGCGATCGTCATAGGCGAGGACCGCCTCCAGCAGCACCTGCGCGCCATGGCCGCAATCCGCCTGGGTGGCGCTCTCCGCCTCGTTGTGGCTGAGGCCGCCGGCGCAGGGCACGAAGATCATCGTCGTGGGGCAGACACGCGCCGTGTACATGGCGTCGTGGCCGGCGCCGGAGGTGATCTCGCGGGCGGGCAGACCGAGCTTCTCGGCGGCCGCCTTCACCATGGCGATGCAGGTGGCGTCGAAGGGCTGGGCCGGGCTGTCCTGCAGCGGCGCGACCTCGTAGGCCGCGTCATGGCGGGTCGCCGCCTCGGCAATGGCGATGCGCGCCTTCGACACCATGGTCTTCAGCACCTCGTCCTTGTGGTGACGCAGGTCGAGGGTGAAGCGCATTTCGCCGGGAATGATGTTGGGCGAGCCGGGGAAAGCATTGACGATGCCGATGGTGGCAAGGCCGTCATGGTCGATGGCGATGCGGCGGATCTCGGTCGCGGCCTCGGCGAAGGCGGCGAGCGAGTCGCGGCGATAGGCCATGGGCGTCGTGCCGGCATGGCTCTCGCGACCGGTGATGGTGCAGGTGAACCACTTGATTGCCTGGATGCCGGTGACGATGCCGATGGTCTTGGCCTCCTCCTCGAGGATCGGGCCCTGCTCGATATGCAGCTCGAAATAGGCCTGGAAGGTGAGGTCGCCGGGCTTCACCGTGCCGCGATAGCCGATGCCCTCCAGCGCTTGCCCCTGGGTGATGCCGTCCTTGTCCTGGACGGCGTCCATCTGGGCCTGGCTGTAGACGCCGGCATAGACGGCCGAGCCCACCATGGAGGGCGAGAAGCGCGCGCCCTCCTCGTTGGTCCAGTTGACGAGGGCAAGCGGCGAGGTGGTCTCGTAGCCGGCCTGATGCAGCGTCTTCAGCACCTCGAGGCCCCCGAGCACGCCCAGGATGCCGTCGAACTTGCCGCCCGTCGGCTGGGTGTCGAGATGGCTGCCCATGGCAATCGGCTTGCGGGAATTGTCCTTGCCCGGGCGGATCGCCACCATGTTGCCGGCGGTGTCGATGTGGACCGAGCAGCCGAGCGCCTCGCACTCGGCGCGGAACCAGTCGCGGATGCGGCGGTCCTCGTCGGTGAGCGACAGGCGGCGGATGCCGCCCTTCGGCGTGCCGCCGACCTGCGCTGTATCCATGAGCATGTCCCAGAGGCGGCGGCTGTCGATGGTCAGGTTGGCGCGCATGGGCATCCTCGGCATGGCTCTCGCGGGGTGGGCGGACCTTTCCACCGGCCGGGCCGTCGCACAAGCCACAGAGGCGCACTGCACATCGGCGCGGGAAAAGGATCAGGCGAGGCGCGACGGCGCTGCCTCCTGCGGCATCGTCAACGCTTCGTTAACCATGATCTCCGCCATATCTTGGCCGTCTTCGCGGCCTCAAGAAGGTCCACCGAGCCACAGGGTCCGCCGTGCCGCCATTCCGTCTCCTTGCCGCTTTCCTGGGCGTGCTGGTCGTCCTCCTCGGCGGCCGGCCTGCCGCGGCGCATCCGCATGTGATGGTCGAGACCGAGACGCAGGTGGTCTTCGAGAACGGCCGCGTCACCGGCCTCGTCCATGCCTGGACCTTCGATGAGATGTACTCGACCTTCGCGACCCAGGGGCTCGACAAGGATCGTGACGGCACGTTCAGCCGCGAGGAACTCGCCGAGCTCACGCAGGTGAATGTCGAGCATCTCGGCCAGCAGAAGTTCTTCACCGTCCTGCGCCACGAGCGGCGCTTCGTGTCCTTCGGCCCGGTGCGCGATGCCTGGTCGGAGGTGGTCGGCGGCAAGCTGCGTCTGCACTTCACCGTGCCGGTGGCGACGCCCTTCGCGGCCGAGAGCAAGCCGGTGACGCTGCAGGTCTATGATCCCGACTATTTCGTCGCCTTCACGCCCGCCGATGGCGAGCCCATGCGCCTCGTCGCCGCCCCCCAGGGCTGCAAGCTCGATTTCACGCCGCCGAAGACCGGCAATGCCGCGGTCGGAAGCCTCTCCGAGAGCTTCTTCCAGGCGCTCAACACCAACGCCAATTTCGGCCAGCAATTCGCGGCGACCTTCACGGTGACCTGCCCGTGAGGCTCGGTCGTCGCGATGCCCTGCTGGTGGCGCTCGCCGCCACGGCCGTCCTCGTCGTGGTCGCGCCGGTGCTGGCGCAGGCGCCGCCGCCGGCCTTCGGCCCGCGCCCGCCGGCGCCGACCGGCATCACCGGCTGGATCATCGAGCAGCAGGTGCAGTTCTATCGCCAGCTTTCCGCCACGGTGCGCGCCATCCGGGCCGGCAATGCCGGCGCCTTCTGGACGCTGGTCAGCCTGTCGTTCCTCTATGGCGTGTTCCATGCCGCCGGTCCCGGCCACGGCAAGGCGGTGATCTCCTCCTACATCGTCGCCACCGGCGAGACGGTGCGGCGCGGTGTGACGCTCGCCGCCCTGTCCTCGCTCGTCCAGGCGCTGACTGCCATCGCCCTTGTCGGCCTGCTCGCGGCCATTCTCGGCACCACGGCGCGGACCATGCGCCAGGTGGTCAACATCGTGGAGCTCGTCGGCTATGGGCTGATCGTCCTGATCGGCTTGCGCCTGCTCTGGCAGAAGGGCCGCGCCTTCCTCGTCCGGTTCAGGGCCTGGCGTCAGGCCCAGCCGGTGGCGGGCGTCGGCTGCGACGACAATTGCGTCCATCTTCCCGCCGCCGAGCAGGTGGCGCGCATCCATTCTTGGCGCGAGGCGCTGGCCATCATCGTGACGGTCGGCCTCAGGCCCTGCACGGGGGCCATCCTCGTCCTCGTCTTCGCGCTGTCGCAGGGCATCATCCAGGCGGGCATCGCCGCGACCTTCGCCATGGCGGTGGGCACGGCGATCACCGTGGCGGCCATTGCCGCGCTCGCCTCGGGGGCGAAGAGCCTCGCCGTCCGGCTCGCTTCGGCGCGTCCGGGCGCCACGACCGTGCTGCTCAGCGGCGTCGAGGTTGGCGCCGCCGTGCTCGTCATCCTCTTCGGCGCCGGCCTGCTCACCGGCTATCTCGTCACCGAAGGCGCCATGCCCTTCTGACGCCGGACAAAAGAAAACCCCCTCGCGAGGAGGGGGCATGTCGGTCTTCAGAGCTTTTGTTGTCGTTGTCTCAGGCCCGCCGCCTGGTGGGATCAGCGCCCGCCCGCGGCCTGCTTGCGGTCGCGACGGCGGTCGGCAACCGGCTGGTAGGCGATGCGGGAATGGTAGGCGCAATAGGGAAGGCCGGTGGAGGAGCGGGCGCCGCAATAGCGGAAGTCGTCCTTGCCAGGCTCGCCGATCGGCCAGCGGCAGGAATATTCCTTCAGCTCCATGATGGTGCAGCGCTCGCCCATGGGCACGACATTGTCGATGGCCGGCAGGGGAGCGACCTCCACCTCGGGCATGATCTCGGCGGCCGGGCGCGGCTTGAAGGCGAGGTTCGAGCGCGATGCCGGCATGGAGGGCCGCGGCGGGGCCGAGGGCGCGGAGCGCGCCGGCTTGCGGGCCCGCGGGGCGGCGGAGGAGGGGGCCTTGGCGCGGCCGGACAGGCCGAGGCGATGGACCTTGCCGATGACGGCGTTGCGGGTGACCTGTCCCAGCTCGTTGGCGATCTGGCTGGCGCTCAGGCCGTCATTCCAGAGCTTCTTCAGGAGCTCGACCCGTTCGTCGGTCCACTGCAACTGCTGCATGTCCTGTTTCCTCCTGGGCGAGGCGACGGGCCCCGCGGAATCGCATAGCGCTCGTCGCCCCGGGAGAGGCGCCGCTGCACTGCCGATACCCTTGTCACTAAGGTCCGCCGCACGAGATGTCGTATGCCGACGGCCGGACACTACGCTATCGATTGAATCGGCATCAAGAGTCCGGCGAATCTCCCTGCGTTTTTCCCCAAGCGGTTGAGCCGCCTGAGAGGCCGTCCACAGGGCCAAACCGCTTTCCCGGCTCCGGATGCATGAGTCTTACCAAGGCCTTAAAACGGGTGTTGTTTTTGAGTCACTCTCCCCAGCTCTGTTGTGCGGGAATCCGCGGAATCCCGCCCGGAATCGCCGGATAGCCGGACCTGAGGGGTCGGTTGGCCTCATCCCGCCTCCCGTCACGTCATCGACCTGTCACGAAATATCGATCATTCTCGATATATGGATGAGAACGACGCCATCGCCAGCCTTGCCGCCCTGGCCCAGCCGACCCGGCTGGCCACCTTCCGCCTGCTCGTCGCCCACGAGCCGGAGGGCCTTGCCGCCGGCGAGGTGGGGCGTGCCCTGGCCGTGATGCAGAACACCATGTCCGCCCACCTCGCGGTGCTGTCGCGGGCCGGTCTGGTGCGCGCCGAGCGACAGGGCCGCACCATCGTCTACCGCGCCGATCTCGCGCGCTTCCGGGCGATGACGCTCTATCTCGTCAACGATTGCTGCGGCGGGCGCCCCGAACTCTGCACACCGCTGGTGGCCGAACTGTCTCGCCCCTCCTGCTGCGAGCCGGCATCGCCATGACCGCGCCCGACCTGTCCCGCCGCCTTGCCTCCGAAGGTCTCGGCACCGCGCTGCTCGTCGCCACCGTCGTCGGCTCAGGCATCATGGCGGAGAGCCTCACCCGCGATACGGCGCTGGCGCTGCTCGGCAACACGTTGCCGACCGGAGCCATCCTCGTGGTGCTCATCACCATCCTCGGGCCGATCTCGGGCGCGCATTTCAACCCGGCCGTGACGCTGGTCTTCGCGCTGCGCGGCGACCTCGCCCGCCGCGATGCCCTGCTTTACGTGGCGGCGCAGGTCGCCGGCGGCATTCTCGGCACGGTGCTGGCGCATCTCATGTTCGACCTCGCGCCGCTCGCCGCCTCGGCGAAGGTCAGGACCGGGCCGCCGCAATGGTTCGCCGAGGTCGTCGCCGCCTTCCTGCTCGTCACCGTCATACTCGGGGGCTTGAGGAGCGCGCCGGCGGCGATACCCTGGCTCGTCGGCCTCACCATCACCGCCGCCTACTGGTTCACCGCTTCGACCTCCTTCGCCAATCCGGCGGTGGCCATCGCCCGCGCCTTCACGCCGACCTTCTCCGGCATCCGTCCGCTCGACGTGCCGGCCTTCATCGCCGCCGAATGTATCGGCGCCCTGCTGGCGCTGCTCCTCGCCCGCTGGCTCTTCGCCAACACTGCCGACAAGGCCGCCCCATGACCGTGACCATCTTCCACAATCCCGCCTGCGGCACCTCCCGCAACACGCTCGCCATGATCCAGGCGAGCGGCGTCGAGCCGACCGTGGTCGAGTATCTCAAGACGCCGCCGAGCCGGGAGCGGCTTGAGGCGCTGATCGCCGCGATGGGCATCACGCCGCGGGAACTCCTGCGCGAGAAGGGCACGCCCTATGCCGAGCTCGGCCTCGCCGACCTCGCGCTCACCGATGCCCAGCTCATTGATGCGATGATGGCGCATCCCATCCTCATCAACCGGCCCATCGTCGAAACGCCGAAGGGCACGCGGCTGTGCAGGCCCTCGGAACTGGTCCTCGACCTTCTCGATGCGCCGCCGGCCTCCTTCACCAAGGAGGATGGGGAGGTCGTGGGAAAGGCGCCCTGATTGCGAGCCGGCAACGCTGCGCTGCAGCACGACAAACCCTGCGGCAATCTTGACTTTTCCCGGTGTCGCCAGCATAGAATTTGCGCGCGCCGCCCTTCGGGGCGGCCGTTTTTTTCTGGTCTCTCCAGTTTGTCTGTTTGTCTTGGAGTTTCGACGGGAGGTCGAAGTGATCACGCCGCTGATGCCGAACTATGCACGGACCGAACTCGCCTTTGAGCGGGGCGAGGGCTGCTGGCTGGTGACGGCGGACGGGCGACGAGTCCTCGATTTCGGCGCGGGCATCGCGGTGAACGCGCTCGGCCATTCCCATCCGCATCTGGTGGCCGCTCTCACCGAGCAGGCGCAGAAGCTCTGGCACGTCTCCAACCTGCACAATGTGCCGGCGGCGGAGAAGCTGGCCAAGCGCCTGACCGAGGCGACCTTCGCGGACAGCGTGCTGTTCTGCAATTCGGGCGCGGAAGCCAACGAGGGCGCCATCAAGATGGCGCGCAAGTACCACGCCGTGCGCGGCGAGGAGAACCGCTACCGCATCATCACCTTCGAGGGCGCCTTCCACGGCCGTACGCTGGCGACCATCGCCGCCGGTGGCCAGAAGAAGTACCTGGAGGGCTTCGGCCCAAAGGTCGAGGGCTTCGACCAGGTGCCCTTCGGCGACCGCAAGGCGCTGGAGGCGACGATCGGGCCGGACACCGCGGCGCTGCTGATCGAGCCGATCCAGGGCGAGGGCGGCCTGCGCACCGTGCCGACCGAGGAGCTGCGCTACCTGCGCGAGCTCTGCGACAAGCACGGCCTGCTCCTGATCTTCGACGAGGTGCAGACCGGCGTCGGCCGCACCGGCAAGCTCTTCGCCCATGAATGGGCGGGCGTCTCGCCGGACATCATGGCGATCGCCAAGGGCATTGGCGGCGGCTTCCCCATGGGCGCCGTGCTGGCGGTGGAGAAATGCGCCGCCGTGTTCACGCCCGGCACCCATGGCACGACCTTCGGCGGCAATCCGCTGGCGGCCGCCGTCGGCAATGCCGTGCTGGACGTGGTGCTCGCCCCCGGCTTCCTCGAGGAGGTGCAGCGCAAGGCGCTGGTCTTCAAACAGAAGCTCGCCGGCCTCGTCGACCAGCATCCGAAGGTCTTCGAGGAGGTGCGCGGCTTCGGCCTGCTCACCGGCCTGAAATGCGTGCTGCCGAACGGCGACGTGACCGCCGCCGCCCGCCGCGAGGGGCTTCTCGTGGTGCCGGCCGGCGACAATGTCATCCGCCTCATCCCGCCGCTCGTCGTCTCCGACGAGGAGATCGACACGGCCGTGGGTATGCTGGAGCGCGCCGCCAAGGGTCTCGAGGCCAGCCTCGTCAAGGGAGCGGCCGAGTGACCCATTCGCCGCGTCATTTCATCGACCTCGCCGATTTCGGCGGGGCCGATCTGAAGGCCATTCTGGACAAGGCGGGCGCGCTGAAGCGCGTCCGCCGGACCCCTGAGGCCGGCAAGCCGCTCGCCGGCAAGGTGCTGGCCATGATCTTCGAGCGCCCCTCGACCCGCACCCGCGTCTCCTTCGACGTCGGCATGCGCGAGCTTGGCGGCGAGACGATCATGCTCACCGGCGCCGAGATGCAGCTCGGCCGCGGCGAGACCATCTCCGACACGGCGAAGGTCCTCTCGCGCTATGTCGACGCGATCATGATCCGCATGCTCGACCACAATGCCGTGCGCGAGCTGGCGGAAGCGGCGACCGTGCCGGTCATCAACGGCCTCACCAAGCTGTCGCATCCCTGCCAGATCATGGCCGACATCATGACCTTCGAGGAGAAGAAGGGCTCGATCCGCGGCAAGACGGTGGCCTGGGCCGGCGACACCAACAATGTGCTGGCCTCCTGGATCCAGGCGGCGCCGCGCTTCGGCTTCAAGCTGAACATCGCCACCCCCGAGGAACTGGCGCCGCGCCGCGAGATCATCGCGCTCGCCCAGCGCGAGGGCGCCGACATCTCCTGGACCTCCGACCCCTACCAGGCGGTGGAGCGGGCGGATTGCGTCGTCACGGATTGCTGGGTGTCGATGGGCGACGAGGATGCCGGGCGTCGCCACAACCTGCTCAAGGCCTACCAGGTCAACAAGCAGCTGATGAGCGCGGCCAATTCCGACGCCATCTTCATGCATTGCCTGCCCGCCCATCGCGGCGAGGAGGTCACCGACGAGGTCATGGACGGCCCGCAGTCCGTGGTCTTCGACGAGGCCGAGAACCGCCTGCATGCGCAGAAGGGCGTGCTCGCCTGGTGCTTCGGGGTGTGAGCTGATGCGACGGCCCGGCATCACCCGCGCGGTGCTGGGCCTTCTGCTCTTTCTCCTGGCCGGGTGGCCCGCCGCGGCGGGATCTCTGGCCTGCGCGCCGCCTGTCCAGCGCGACGACGGTTGGCAGATCGCCGACAGCGGCAAAACCGGGTTTGACGAGGCAGCGCTCTGTGCCCTCATGGCCGAGGCCAGCATTGCCGAGCCCCTTCACGCCCTCGTCGTGATGCGCAACGGCGCTCTTGTCGCCGAGCTTTATCGACGGGGCACGGACCGTTCGATCTACAGCGTTTTCGGTCACGAGACGGCCTTCGGTCCCACCGTCCTCCATGACATGAGATCGATCAGCAAGACGGTGGTTGCGCTGCTCGTCGGCATCGCCGTGGGCGAAGGACGCATCGATCCCCAAAAGCCGGTCCTCGACTATTTCCCTGAGCTCGCCAGGCTGAGGACTCCAGAGCGGCTCGCCATCACAGTCGAGCATCTCCTGACCATGAGCAGCGGCCTCGACTGGAACGAGAGCACTGTCTCCTATGGAAGCCTGCGCAATGACGAGACGCGGCTCTATTGGACATGGAGCCAGCCGCGCTTCGTCTTCGACAGGGCGGTGACGGCGCGCCCCGGTGAGCGCTTCGCCTACAATGGCGGGGGCACGGCCGTCCTCGCGGCGATCATCGAAAAGGTGACGGGGCTGGCTGTGCGGGACTACGCCCGCGAGCGGCTCTTCGCGCCTCTGGGGATTGTGAGGTGGGAATGGGTGCGTGACCTGCATCGCCGCGATCTCGCCTTTGCGGGGCTCAGGCTGACCCCTCGCGACCTCCTGAAGATCGGGCGTCTGGTGCTGGACGGCGGGCGAGTCGACGGCCGGCAGCTCATTCCGGCGGCATGGATCGCCACGGCCCTGACGCCGCGCATCAGCACGGAAGGGGGCGGCGGCTACGGCTACCAGATCTGGACCGGCTCCTTCGAGCGCGACGGCGGTCGCGTGCCCTTCGCGGCGATGGTCGGCAATGGCGGGCAACGGCTTTTTCTGGCTCCCGATCTCGGCCTCGCCATCGCCATGACGGCAGGCGCCTACAACGACGACACGATCGGCCGGCGGCTGAGGTCCCTCGCCGCCCGAATCGTCACGGCGGCTCAGCCTGCCGTCACGGCACAACAAGGCAGGCCCGCTGTACCTCCGCCTTGATCCCTCTTCTCTCCAGAACCATTCAAGGCTAAGAGACCCGCCACCTTTTTGGAACGGGAGGTCCGCCATGGCCGCGCCGCGCACGCTGTATGACAAGATCTGGGACGACCATGTGGTCGAGACGCAGGACGATGGCACCTGCCTTCTCTACATTGACCGCCACCTCGTCCACGAGGTGACGAGCCCGCAGGCCTTCGAGGGCCTGCGCGCCACCGGCCGCAAGGTGCGCGCGCCGCAGAAGACCCTCGCCGTGGTCGACCACAACATCGCCACGACGCCGGACCGCAAGTTCGGCATCAAGGACGAGGAGAGCCGCACCCAGGTGGAGGCCCTCGCCCAGAACGCCGCGGAATTCGGCATCGAGTATTACGACGCCGCCGACATCCGCCAGGGCATCGTCCACGTCATCGGGCCGGAGCAGGGCTTCACCCTGCCGGGCACGACCATCGTCTGCGGCGACAGCCACACCTCGACCCACGGCGCTTTCGGCGCTCTCGCCCATGGCATCGGCACGTCTGAGGTCGAGCACGTGCTCGCCACCCAGACGCTGATCCAGAAGAAGGCGAAGAACATGCTCGTCCGCGTCGACGGGCAGCTGAAGGACGGCGTCACCGCCAAGGACATCATCCTCGCCATCATCGGCGAGATCGGCACGGCCGGCGGCACCGGCTCGGTCATCGAGTATGCGGGCGAGGCCATCCGCTCGCTGTCGATGGAAGGCCGCATGACCATCTGCAACATGTCGATCGAGGGCGGCGCCCGTGCCGGCCTGATCGCCCCGGACGAGAAGACCTACGCCTATCTCAAGGGCAAGCCGAAGGCGCCCAAGGGCATGGCCTGGGACATGGCGCAGAAGTACTGGGAAACGCTCTTCACCGAGGAGGGCGCCCATTTCGACCGCACCGTCGTGCTCGACGCCAACAACCTGCCGCCGATCGTCTCCTGGGGCACCAGCCCTGAGGACGTCATCTCGGTGGCCGGCGCCGTGCCGAACCCGGACGACATCCAGGACGAGAACAAGCGCCTCTCCAAGTGGCGCGCGCTCGAATACATGGGGCTCACGCCGGGAACGAAGATCACCGACATCCGCCTGGACAAGGTGTTCATCGGCTCCTGCACCAATTCGCGCATCGAGGACCTGCGCGAGGTCGCCCGCGTGGTGAAGGACAAGAAGGTCGCCCCGACCGTCTCGGCCATGATCGTACCGGGCTCGGGTCTCGTGAAGGAGCAGGCCGAGCAGGAGGGTCTGGACAAGATCTTCCTCGCCGCCGGTTTCGAGTGGCGCGAGGCAGGCTGCTCCATGTGCCTCGCCATGAACCCCGATCGCCTGCAGCCGGGCGAGCGCTGCGCCTCGACCTCGAACCGCAATTTCGAGGGCCGCCAGGGCTACAAGGGCCGCACCCACCTCGTCTCGCCGATCATGGCGGCGGCGGCGGCGGTGGAAGGCCACTTCGTGGACATCCGCACCTGGGGCTGAAATCCGGTGCCTGCACGACCCGAGAGCGCCCGGAGACGGGCGCTCTTTGCGTCTGAAGCCGGGTGTGGCTGCCGATCCGCCCTAGTCTTGCCCGGATTGACCGTAAGTTACCGTCCCCGGGGTCGAAAATCGGTCTGCGGACGGGGTCGCCAGAGGGTAAAATCCCTCCGGGTTAACCGGCTGTTTACCCTGATTGTCGACATCTAAAGGGCCGTCTGCGGGGCCGCCGTTCCCGTTCGCCCGTCTCTCAAGCCGAGTATCGCGATGCGCTCCACCCCTTACCTCGCTCTCCTCGCCCTGACGGTGGCCGCGGTCGCCGTCGATGCCCAGGCGCAGCAGCAGCAGCGCCCGCAGGCCCAGCAGGGCCAGCCGGCGCAGGGCAACAGGCCCGCCTCCGGCGGCGGGGCGCAGCAGGGCGCGGCCGTGGCGCAGTTCGGCGACTGGGGCGTCTTCACCTCGACGACCCAGCGCGGCAAGGTCTGCTACGCCGCCTCGCAGCCGAAGAGCCGGGCGCCGGCCGGCCTGCAGCGCGATCCCGCCTTCTTCTTCCTCACCTCGCGCCCCGGCGAGAACGTCCGCAACGAGGTCTCGCTGACCCTCGGCTTCCCTCTGAAGGGCGACGCCACCGCCACCATCGGCAGCGCCAGCTTCGCGCTTTACACCCAGCAGAACGGCGCCTGGATCAAGAACGCGGCGGAAGAGGGCCGCATGGTGCAGGCCATGCGCGGCGGCTCGCAGCTGACCGTGCGCTCCACCTCGCTGCGCGGCAACGTGACCACCGACACCTATTCGCTGACCGGCCTCGGCCAGGCGCTGGACCGCGTCGCGCAGGAGTGCCGGTGAGGCCTGGCGCGGCCCGTCTGGCGCGCGCCCTGGGCTCCGGCCTTCTCTCAGGCCTCTGTCTCCTCACGCTGCCGGCCCTGCTCCGGGCCGACGACCGTCCCACGGGCGTGACGACAGTCGTCGCCATTCATGGCGAGTGGAGCGTCGTCGTGGCCGAAACCGATCGCGGCAAGCAGTGCTATGCGGCCGGGACGCCGCGCCGCCTGCCGAAGGGCGTTTCCGCCGAAGGCGCTTTCGTCTTCGTGACGACACGCCCGCAGGATCAGGTGCGCGATGAATTCGCCGCCGAGTTTGGCTATGCCCCGGCCGGCGCCATCGCCAAGCTGGGGGCCGAGACCTTTGATCTCGCCACGCGTGACGACGGCGCTTGGATCCGTGACCGCGCCGACGAGGTCCGGCTCATCGACGCCATGCGTGCGAATGCCCATATGACGGTGCATGCTATGCGCGCCGAGGGTGGCGTCACGGTGGACATCTATTCCCTCAGCGGATTTGCCGATGCGCTGGCGCAGGCGCGGCGGGAATGCGCCGATGGCGCCTTGAGCAACTGACCGGCGCTTGCGCGGGAAAGGCTGCCGGCGCCGTCCTTTCGTGCTATAGGCCCGCGCTTGCCAGGATCAGAGACCCAATGCCGACGCTCGACCTCTCGAAAGCCAAGCCGTCTTCCAAAGCCGCCGCTGCCACCCCCGCCGCACCGGCGGTGGAGACGCGCGCCCTTCCCTCGAAGCCCTCGCTGGTCGGCCTCGGCCGCGACGAGCTGAAGGCGGCGCTGGAGGCCATCGGCATCGAGGGCCGCGAGACGCGGATGCGCGTCGCCCAACTCTGGGGCTGGATCTACCAGCGCGGCGCCAAGACCTTCGCGGAGATGTCCAACGTCTCCAAGCACCTGCGCGCCGCGCTCGACGAGGCCTACACGCTCGATCGGCCGGAGGTGGTTGTCGAGCAGGTGTCGCAGGACGGCACCCGCAAGTGGCTCATGCGCATTCCGCCCTCCGTCGCCGGCGAGAAGTGGCACGAGATCGAGACCGTCTACATCCCCACCCGCGACCGCGGCACGCTGTGCATCTCGAGCCAGGTCGGCTGCACGCTCACCTGCTCCTTCTGCCACACCGGCACGCAGAAGCTGGTGCGCAACCTCACCGCGGCGGAAGTCGTGGCGCAGGTGATCGTCGCGCGCGACCGGCTCGGCGACTGGCCAGACCAGTCGCCGCCCGAGGGCGCCTTCGTGCCGGATGATGGCGGGCGCTTCGTCACCAACATCGTGCTCATGGGCATGGGCGAGCCGCTCTACAACGTCGACAACGTCACGGCAGCGCTGAAGACCCTGCTCGACCCGGACGGGCTGCAGTTCTCCAAGCGCCGCGTCACGCTCTCGACCTCGGGCGTCGTGCCGGAGATCGGCCGGGTCGGCGCCGAGACCGGCGTGTCGCTCGCCATCTCGCTGCACGCCGTCACCGACGGCCTGCGCGACGAGCTGGTGCCGCTGAACCGCAAGTACCCGATCGCCGAGCTCCTCCAGGCCTGCCGCACCTATCCCGGCGTCTCGAACGCGCGGCGCATCACCTTCGAATATGTCATGCTCAAAGGCGTGAACGACAGCGTCGACGATGCCCGGCGTCTCGTGCGCCTCCTCAAGGGTATCCCGGCCAAGATCAACCTCATCCCGTTCAACCCCTGGCCCGGCTCGAAATACGAGTGCTCGGACTGGGAGCAGATCGAGCGCTTCTCCGAGGTCGTCTTCGATGCCGGCTATTCCTCGCCGGTGCGCACGCCGCGCGGCCGCGACATCCTCGCCGCCTGCGGGCAGCTGAAGAGCGAGACGGAGCGCCTGCGCGCCAAGGACAAGGCGGCGCTGATGTCCAAGGCCGAGCAGGACGCCTTCCGCGCCATGAGCATGGTCGACTGAACTGCCGCGGCGTCGCCGGGCGGCTGGCATGCTGCCCGCCGTCCTTGACCCCCATCCTCCCCGGTGATGAGCTTCGTCCATCCGGCGCCAAGACCGGACGCTCATCACATCCCGGGAGGATTTCATGTCGCACGGCCGCCTGCCTGCACGAAGGCTCAGCCTCGCCACCATCGCCGCCGCGCTGATCGCGGCCTCTGCGCCTGCCATCGCCCAGATGGGGCCGGGTCCCGGCCGGGATGATCGCGGCTTCGAGCGCGGGCCTGGCATGGACCGCGGCGGCCGTTTCGAGCGCGAGGGACGCCGCGGGCGGGGGGAGGAGACCATCATGGGCTTCTCACGCGAGCGGCTCGCCCGCATCGCCCCGGTCATGCGCGAGCAGGTGGACCGCGGCATGTTCCCCGGCGCGGTGACGCTGATCGCCCGGCGCGGCCGCATCATCCATTTCGAGGCGCACGGCTTCCGCGACGCGGCGAAGACCCAGCCGATGACGCGCGACACGCTCTTCATGCTGGCCTCGATGACCAAGCCGATCGTGTCGACGGCAGCGGTCATGCTCATCGAGCAGGGCAAGATGAAGCTCGGCGACCCCATCTCCAATTGGCTCACCGAGCTGCGCGACATGAAGGTGCAGGTCGAGCGGCGCAATGCCGACGGCACCACCACGACCGAGGACGTGGCGCTCGCCCGGCCCATCACCGTGCAGGACCTGCTGCGCCACACCTCAGGCTTCACCTATGCCGGTTCCGTGCGCTCGCCGCGGCTGAAGCAGCTCCTCGACGACCAGAACATCGAGGCGCGCACCGCCAACATCACCGGCGACGAGATGCTGCGCCGCCTCGGCCAGATCCCGCTGGTGCATCAGCCGGCGACCAATTTCGAATATTCGATCTCCACGGACGTGCTCGGCCTGCTGCTGGAGCGCGTCAGCGGCAAGCGGCTCGACATCCTCATCAAGGAGATGATCCTCGACCCGCTCGACATGCGCGACACCACGTGGTTCGTCGCGGAAGGGCGTCGCTCCCGCCTCGCCGAGGCGCTCGATGCCGATCCGGCCAAGGCCGACATGTGGCGCGCCTACCGCATCTTCGAGAACCCGGCCGACAACGGCCAGTACTTCAAGGGCGGCGCCGGCCTCGTCTCCACGGCCGACGACTATTTCAAGTTCGCCCAGATGATCCTCAATGGCGGCACCTTCGAGGGCCGTCGGCTCGTCTCGACCAAGTGGGTAGAGTTCATGCTCTCCGACCACCTGATCGGCATGGGCGGCACGACGGCCGCCTCGACCGGACCCGGCTATGGCTTCGGTCTCGGCTTCGCCGTGCGGCGGCAGGACGGGTTCGCGGTGGCGCCGGGCTCGACGGGTGACGCCATGTGGGCGGGCGCCTGGGGCACCAGCTTCACCATCGATCCGCGCGAGGGCGTGGTGGGCATCCTGATGGCGCAGGGGCCCTCGAACCGCACCCATACGCGGATGCTGTTCAAGAACCTGATCTACGGGGCGCTGGTGCGCTGACCCCCGCACGAAGGCCGGTGCGGCAGCCATGCCGCCCGGCCGCTACCCCGGCCGGCGCCGGACGCCTAGTCTCGCGCCATGAATCGCTTCGGGTCCTATCTCGTCCGGCTCCTGCGCGTCGCCATCGGTTTCATCGCCGGGCTGGCGGTCGCCGCCGCGATGGTCGTCATCCTCGACCTCAACAAGGGCGGCCTGCCCGAACCGCTGGCGGGGGCTGCCGCCATCGGCTTCTTCACCTTCCTCGCTGCGCGGATGCTCTGGCCGCTGCTGCTCGTGTTGCTGCTCGCCGAGGTGATGCGCTGGCGGGCGCTGGCGCTCCATCTGGGCCTTGGCCTTCTCGCCGCCGCGGCGGTGCTCGGCTGGACCTGGTGGCAGGCGCCGCAGGAGGTGCCCGACCCGATCCTCGGCGAGGAACCGGTCCTCACCACCGCCCGCATTGCCGTGACGCTTGGCGCTGGCCTTTGCGGTGCCCTCGTTTCCTGGCTCATCGCCGGCCGCTCGGCCGGGCTGCCCATCCCTGAAAGGACCTGACCCATGACCTTCACCTGCCGCCCGCCCGCCGATCCGCAGGTCATGATCGACAACGACAAGGTCAAGGTGACGCGCTGGAACTTCCAGGACGGAGCGGAGACCGGCTGGCACACCCATGGCTGGGATTATGTCGTGGTGCCGCTTGCCGACGGGAAGCTGATCGCCGAACTCGCCGACGGCACGTCGGGCGAGTACGAGATGAAGACCCACGAGCCCTACTTCCGCAAGGAAGGGGTCAACCACAACATCATCAACATCACCGGGCGCGACTTCGCCTTCATCGAGATCGAGATCAAGCCCTGACGCGGCTCCCGGTTGCATCGGCCAAGTCAACGCGACATTTCGTCCGTGACTTGGCGATGACAGCCCCTAACGCGCTGTTTACAATCCCTCTCAGAAACCGGGCCGAGACCCGGCTCTTTCCAGAGAGGTGATTTTATGCGTTTCGGATTGAAGCTCCTTGCGGGCGCGATGCTGGCTGCCGCGGCCTTCGTCACGGCGGCCGATGCCCGCACCATCCGCTGGGCCCGTTCGGTCGATGCCCAGACGCTCGACCCGATGTCGGCCAATATCGGCCCGACCTCCAACCTCGTGCACCAGATCTACGAGCCGCTGGTCATCCGCGGCTATGACGGCAAGCTGGTCGCCACCCTCGCCACCGAGTGGCGCATCCTCCCCGACGATCCGACGGTGTGGGAGTTCAAGCTCCGCCAGGGCGTCAAGTTCCACAACGGCACCGCCTTCACCGCCGACGACGCGATCTTCTCCTTCGAGCGCGCCCGCAAGCCGACCTCCGACTATCGCGGCCTGCTGACCTCGATCGAGAGCGTCACGAAGGTCGACGACCACACGATCCGCATCAAGACGCGGGCGCCGAACCCGCTGCTGGTCGAGAACCTCACCAACATCTTCATGATGTCCAAGGCCTGGTCGGAGGCGAACAACGCCGCCGATCCGCAGAACATCCGCGAGCGGGCCGAGAACGGCGCCACCCGCAACGCCATGGGCACCGGTCCCTTCACCCTCGTCTCGCGCGAGCCGGACGTGCGCACCGTCATGCGCCAGTTCGCGGACTACTGGGGCAAGGGCCAGTTCCCGATGCAGGTGACCGAGCTGATCGTCGTGCCGATCCAGCAGGACGCCACCCGCATCGCCGCGCTGCTCTCCGGCGAAGTGGACGTGGTCCATGACGTGCCGGTGCAGGACATCGCCCGTCTCCAGCAGAGCCAGGGCATCCGCGTCACCTCGGGCCCCGAGAACCGCGTGATCTTCCTCGGCTTCAACGTCGGCGATGCCGAGCTGAAGTCGTCGGACATCAAGGGTCGCAACCCCTTCGCCGACGTGCGCGTGCGCAACGCCATCAACGTGTCGATCAACCGCGAGGCGATCACCCGCGTCGTCATGCGCGGCCAGGGCCAGCCCATCGGCTATATCGGCTCGCCCTTCATCTCCGGCTACTCGGCCGAGCTCGCGGCGATCCCGCGCTTCGACCCCGCCGCGGCCAACCGCGCGCTGGACGAGGCCGGCTATCCCCGCCGCGCCAGCGAGGGCAACACCCGGTTCTCGGTGACGCTCCAGTGCACCAACAACCGCTACGTCTCGGATGAGAACATCTGCCAGGCGGTGGTGACCATGCTCGGCCAGATCGGCATCCGCACCAACATGGTGGCGAAGCCGGCGGCCCAGCACTTCCCCGAGCTGCAGCGCCAGGAGCTGGACTTCTACCTCGTCGGCTGGGGCATCCCCACCTATGACGCCGAGTACGTCCTGACCTTCCTCTACCATACGCGCACGGCCAATAACGGCACCTGGAACGGCACCCGCTATTCCAACCCGTCGCTCGATGCCCGCATGCTGGCCCTCCAGACCATGCCGGACATCGCCAAGCGCAACGCCGAGCTCGCCGACATCCAGAAGCAGCTGCGTGACCAGGCCATCTACATTCCGCTGCACCTGCAGTCGATCAGCCACGCCTCGCGCGGCGGCATCGAAGTGCCGGTCCATCCGGACGCGGGCGCCTGGTTCAAGCTGTTCCGCTTCGCCGGCTCCTGATCCGCCGTCACGGCATCGCGGCCCCCTCCCGGCGACGGGAGGGGGCTGATCTTTTCAGCCATCCCTTGATGTCTTTTCCGGGCGGATTGCGTTCATGATCGCCTATGTCGTCAAAAGCCTGGCGCAGGCCATCCTCGTCATGCTGGCGGTCGCCTTCGTCGCCTTCTCCATGTTCCGTTTCATCGGCGACCCCGTGTCGAACCTCGTGGGCCAGGAGGCCACCATCGAGGACCGCGCGCAGCTTGCCCGCGACCTCGGCCTCGAGGACCCGATCCCCGTCCAGTTCATCCGTTTCGTCGGCAATGCGGCGCGGCTCGAATTCGGCGTCAGCTATCGCCAGGGCCGCCCCGTCTCGGCGCTGATCGCCGAGCGCCTGCCGGCGACCGTCGAGCTCGCCCTGCTCTCGGCGCTGTTCGCCCTGGTGGTGGGCATCGCGCTCGGCGTCTACACCGCCATCAACCGCAACGGCTGGCTCTCCCACGTCATCCTGTCGGTGTCGCTCGTCGGCGTGTCGCTGCCGACCTTCCTCATCGGCATCGGCCTCATCTGGCTCTTCGCCGTGGAGCTGCGCTGGCTTCCCTCCTTCGGACGGGGCGACGTCGTCCAGCTCGGCTGGTGGTCCACGGGTCTGCTCACCACCTCCGGCCTGAAGTCGCTGGTCATGCCGGTGCTCACCCTCGGCTTCTACCAGCTCACCCTCATCATGCGCCTGGTGCGCGCCGAGATGCTGGAGACCATGCGCACCGACTATGTGAAGTTCGCCCGTGCCCGCGGCGTGCCGGACCGGGTCATCTGGTTCCGCCACGCGCTGAAGAACACGATGGTGCCGGTCATGACCATTGCCGGCCTGCAGCTCGGCGGCGTCATCGCCTTCGCCATCGTCACCGAGAGCGTCTTCCAGTGGCCCGGCCTCGGCGCGCTCTTCGTCCAGGCGGTGCAGTTCGTCGACATCCCCGTCATGGCCGCCTACCTGATGTTCGTCGCCTTCGTCTTCGTCGTCACCAATCTGGTGGTCGACCTGCTCTATTTCGCCCTCGATCCTCGCCTGCGCGGCGCGGGTCCGGCCTCGGCGCATTGAGGCTGGCCATGACCATGACCACCGACACACCCCCCGTCGTTCCCGCCACGCCGCCGCGCGTGACCCTTCGCGCCCGTCTTGCCAAGGCCTGGGACAGCGACCTCGCCTGGAGCTTCCGCCATTCGCCGGTCGCCATCGTCGCGACCGCGATGACGGTGCTGCTGCTCACGGCCTCGCTCTGCGCCGGCTGGATCGCGCCGCAGAACGCCTTCGACCCCGCGGCCATCAACCTGCTCGATGCCTATACCAAGCCCGGCGACATCGGCATGGGCTCGAACACGGTGTTCTGGCTCGGCACCGACAACCAGGGTCGCGACCTGTTCTCGGCGATCCTCTACGGCTCGCGCGTGTCGCTCTTCGTCGGCTTCCTGTCGGTCGCCTTCTCGGTGGTGATGGGCGTCGGCCTCGGCCTCATCTCCGGCTATGTCGGCGGGCGGACCGACGCCTTCATCATGCGCGTCGCCGATATCCAGCTCTCCTTCCCCGCCATCCTGATCGCGCTGCTGTTCTTCGGCGTGGCGCGCGGCGTCATCCCGCCCTCGCATCACGAGCAGATGGCGATCTGGGTGCTGATCGTCGCCATCGGCCTGTCCAACTGGGCGCAATACGCCCGCACCGTGCGCGGCTCGACCATGGTCGAGCGCAACAAGGAATATGTGCAGGCCGCCCGCGTCATGGGCCGGCCGGCGCTGTTCATCATGGCGCGGCACGTGCTGCCGAACGTCACCGGGCCGGTGCTGGTCATCGCCACCATCAACCTGGCGCTTGCCATCATCGAGGAGGCGACGCTGTCGTTCCTCGGCGTCGGCGTGCCGGCGACCCAGCCTTCGCTCGGCACCCTGATCCGCTTCGGCCAGCAGTACCTGTTCTCCGGCGAGTGGTGGATCCTGTTCTTCCCGGCGCTGGCGCTGGTCCTTCTGGCGCTCTCCATCAACCTGCTCGGCGACTGGCTGCGCGATGCCCTCAATCCCAGGCTGAGGTGAGCGGCGATGACCACACCCGTCCTCTCCGTCCGCGACCTGGTCGTGGAATTCCCCACCCGCCGCGGCACGCTCACCGCCGTGGACCGCATCTCTTTCGACATCGCGCCGGGCGAGGTGCTTGGCGTCGTCGGTGAATCGGGCGCCGGAAAGTCGATGACCGGCGCTGCCGTCATCGGCCTGCTGGAGCCGCCCGGGCGCATTGCCGGCGGCGAGATCCTCCTGAAGGGCGAGCGCATCGACAACCTGCCGCCCGAGGCCATGCGCAAGGTGCGCGGCAAGCGCGTCGGCATGGTCTTCCAGGACCCGCTGACCTCGCTCAATCCGCTGTATCGCGTCGGCGAACAGCTCATTGAGACGATCCAGACGCACACGACCCTGACGACGGCGCAGGCGCGGGCGCGGGCCATCGACCTCCTCACCGAGGTCGGCATCCCGGCGCCGGACAAGCGGATCGACGCCTATCCGCACCAGTTCTCCGGCGGCATGCGCCAGCGCGTGGTTCTGGCCCTGGCGCTCTGCGCCGAGCCGGAGCTCGTCATCGCTGACGAGCCGACCACGGCGCTCGACGTCTCGGTGCAGGCGCAGATCATCTCGCTGCTGAAGAACCTCTGCAAACAGCACAACACCGCCGTCATGCTCATCACCCACGACATGGGCGTGATCGCCGAGACGGCCGACCGCGTCGCGGTGATGTATGCCGGCCGCATCGCCGAGATCGGCCCGGTGCAGGACGTCATCAAGCGGGCGAAGCACCCCTACACGCAGGGCCTCATGGGCTCGATCCCGTCGCTGGATGCGACCTCCGACCGCCTGGTGCAGATCCCCGGCTCGATGCCGCGGCTGACCGCCATCCCGAAGGGCTGCGCCTTCAATCCGCGCTGCCCGGCTGTCTTCGCCCGCTGCCGGGACGAGCGGCCGGACCCGATCCCGGTCGGCGCAAGCCAAGTCGCCTGCTGGCTCCATTCCTCTGATCAGGAGAAGGCGGCATGAGCGAGCCGCTCGTCACCGTCCGCAACCTGTCGCGGACCTTCGACGTCTCGAAGCCCTGGCTGAACCGCGTGCTGGAGCGCGAGGAGCGCCGGCTGCTGCGCGCCGTGCAGGACGTCTCCTTCACCATCGGCAAGCGCGAGACCTTCGCGCTGGTGGGCGAATCGGGGTCGGGCAAGTCGACCGTCGCCAACATGGTCGTCGGCCTGCTGGAGCCCTCTGCCGGCTCGGTCCTGATCGACGGCGTCGACATGGCCTCGACGAAGGATCCGGCGAAGCTGAAGGCGGTGCGCTCGAAGATCCAGATGATCTTCCAGTCGCCCTTCGCCTCGCTCAATCCGCGCTGGCGGGTGGACCGCATCATCGCCGAACCGATCCGCGCCTTCGGCCTGATGAGCGATTCCCGCGAGATCGCCGAGGAGGTGGGACGGCTCCTGCGCACCGTCGGCCTCGACCCGGCCGACGGCACCAAGTTCCCGCACGAATTCTCCGGCGGCCAGCGCCAGCGCGTCGCCATCGCCCGGGCGCTCGCCTCGCGCCCCGAATTCATCGTCTGCGACGAGCCGACCTCGGCGCTGGACGTGTCGGTGCAGGCGCAGATCCTCAACCTGATGCGCGACCTGCAGGACCAGTACGGCCTGACCTACCTGTTCATCTCGCACAATCTCGCGGTCGTCCGGCACATGGCGACACGGATCGGCGTGATGTATCTCGGCCGCCTCGTCGAGGTGGCGCCGGGCCGGCAGCTCTTCGCCGCGCCGCGCCATCCCTATACGCGGATGCTGCTCGACGCGGTGCCGGACCTCGACATGACGGGCCGGGCCCGCAAGCCCGTGCTCGGCGAGATCCCGAACCCGATCACCCCGCCGGCCGGGTGCCCGTTCAATCCGCGCTGCCCGCTCGCCAATGGCCGCTGCCGCACCGAGGTGCCGGCCTCGGTGACGGACGCGCTGGGGACCGTCGCCTGCCACGCCGTGACCGAGGGGCGGCTGGCGGCGTGAGCCGCCGCCACTAGCGGAACGGCCAATCGCCGATATCGACGGCCGGGAGCTGGTACCAGCCGGTGAGCTTGCCGATGGCGAAGGCGATCCCATAGGGGAACACCGACCATCTGGGCTGGCCGCCCCAGACCCAGACCCACGGGATCACCAGCCACAGCAGGAGAAGGCCGCCCGCCTGAAGGCGGGTGACCTCGGCGAGGACGCTGCGCTGGGTAAGCCAGAAGGTGAGAATCAGCGGGAAGGTGACGATGGCGAGAACGCGTGTCTGGTCGCCCACGAACATGAGCAGCGGCAGCACGCCGAAGAGCGCGAGGAAGAAGGGCAGGCTCCGCCGTCCCCTGTCGGCATAGCGCATAGCCATGAACCAGCCGGGGCCCAGCACGGACCAGACCACCACCTGGGTGTGGAGCCAGAACTGGTCCTGCAGCATCCGCCAATGGGTGATGAACCAGGTGTCGCGGCCGGCGACGTCCATGCCGGCCTTCCAGAAGATCAGGACGAGCAGGATCTTGCCGAGGATCACCCCCATCCAGGCAAAGGCCACGGCGCGCCAGGGATAGGCCTCCTCGTCCTGCTGCAGGCGGGCGGCGAAGAGGACGGCGAAGAGGAGGACCGACAGGCCGACGAAGCCCTGTTCGAAATGCTGCAGGCCGAGGGCGATGCCGAACAGGCCGGCGAGCCATGGGCGTCTGTCGCTCGCCGCCACAGTCAGCATGAGGAGCAGGGTCAGCCCGTCCATCCCCACCCAGAAATAGGCCGTCGTCGAGGCGGGGAGGGAGGCGAAGATCACCATGGCGATCCGCGCCTCGCGCTCGGGCAGGCGATGGAAGCAGAGCCAGGTGAAGAGCGCGGTGAAGGCGACGGCGAAGCCGAGGTGAAGCAGCGCGAAACCGGCGTCCGAGGTCGCGCCGATGGCCCAGGCGATGAAGGGCGAGAGCCAGTTGGTCAGCAGATATTGCTTGAGCGGATCGTCGAACGGAACAACGAAGGGATTGCGCGCGAAGGCGATCGTTTCGTTGATGTTCGGGATGTGCCAGATGCCGGTCTTCACCAGCATGGCGGCGAAGACCAGCAACAGGAAATTTCGGCGGCGCCAGTCGAAGACGACCTTGGCGGCGGCGTCGATCAGAAGCATGGGACCGGACCGGGGGGCGATACGGACTTCCTAACCCATCGCGGGGCATGAATCAGCCCCGCATGTGTCACGGATTGCGTCAGGCTGCCTTGTCGCCGATGACGCCGCGGCGGATCTGATCCTCCTCGATCGACTCGAACAGGGCGCGGAAATTGCCCTCGCCGAAGCCGTCGTCCCCCTTGCGCTGGATGAATTCGAAGAAGATCGGCCCGAGCACCGTACCGGAGAAGATCTGCAGCAGGACGCGCGACATGCGGCCCTCCTTCTCGCCGAGCGCCACGGCGCCTTCGCCATCGATGAGGATGCCGTTGGCCTGCATGCGGTCCACCGGCTCGCCGTGGCCGGGCACGCGGGCATCGACCTTCTCGTAATAGGTGGCCGGCGGCGAGGGCATGAAGGGCAGGCCGTTCGCCCGCAGCGCCTCGACGGTCGCGTAGATGTCGCGGGACCCGCAGGCGATGTGCTGGATGCCCTCGCCCTTGTACTCGCGGAGGTACTCCTCGATCTGGCTCTTGTCGTCGAGGCTCTCGTTGATGGGAATGCGGATCTTGCCGCAGGGCGAGGTGAGGGCGCGAGAGATGAGGCCCGTCAGCTTGCCCTCGATGTTGAAGAAGCGGATCTCGCGGAAGTTGAAGAGCTTCTCGTACCAGCCGGCCCAGAAATCCATGCGGCCGCGATGGACGTTGTGGGTGAGGTGGTCGAGATAGTAGAGGCCCGCCTGTTCCGGGTGCGGGTCGCGCTCGCCCGTCCAGACGAAATCGACGTCGTAGATCGAGCCCTTGTCGCCGTAGCGGTCGACGAAATAGAGCAGCGAGCCGCCAATGCCGCGCACCGCGGGGATGGAGAGCTCCATAGGGCCGACCTTGCCGATATAGGGCTCGGCGCCGAGCGCGATGGCGCGCTCATAGGCATACTTCGCATCCCTGACCCGGAAGGCCATGGCGCAGGCGCAGGGGCCATGCTCGGCGGCGAAGGCGGCGGCGAAGCTGTCCGGCTCGGCATTGACGATGTAGTTCACGTCGCCCTGGCGATAGAGCGTCACGGCCTTCGAGCGGTGGCGGGCGACGGGGCGGAAGCCCATCAGTTCCAGCACGCGGCCGAGCTCGGCCGGATCGGGATGGGCGAACTCGACGAACTCGAAGCCGTCGGTGCCCATGGGGTTGTGGGCGCTGATCTCGGCGGGCGGGGCATCGTGCGGGAACGGACCCATGGCATCCTCCTCGGGGGTGGCCGGATGGGATCAGTATCGTGCGATTCCACTGCAAGGAGCGTGAGATCGGAGGGCGTTGGTCCCTATTGCGTGCATGGATCGTGCGTGATTGACTGCTGCGATGAACGCTTCTGTCGAGATCGATGGCTTCGACCTGCGGCTTCTCGATGCCTTGCAGGAAGATGGCGCACGAACCAACCAGCAGCTGGCCGACCTCGTGCGGCTATCGCCGAGCCAGGTGTCGCGGCGCCGCCAGCGGCTGGAGGAGGCGGGTCTCATCCGCCGCTACCGCGCCGATCTCGATGCGAGCCGCCTCGGCTTCGGCGTCGCGGTCTTCATCTTCGTGTCGCTGGCCACCCATTCCGGCCTCAATGCCCGGCGCTTCGCCGATCTCGTGCGGGCCATGCCGGAGGTCCAGGAAGCCCACGCCATGACGGGGGATGCCGACTACCTGCTGAAACTCGTGGTCCGCGACCTCAAGGGCCTGTCGACCCTCGTCAACGAGGTGCTGCTGCCGCATGAGAGCGTGGCGCGGGTGCGCTCCTCCATCGTGCTGGAGACGCTGAAGGACGATCCGCGCCTGCCGCTCACCGGGCGTTGAGACGAAGCCATCCGCGCCGCGCCGCGCGGCTGAAACGAAGCGGGCCTAGATCGCCGCGGAACGATCCGGAGCCCTTGCTATGATCCCGTCCCGCCGCCTGATCCTCGCCACCCTGGTTCTCGCTGCCGGCCGTCCTGTCCTCGCCTCCGGCGAGGCGGCCCTCCTTCAGGGCGTCGAAGGCGACCATCCCGCCGGCTACTATCGCCGCGCCGCCGACCTGATGCGCGCCGGCCGCCGCGACGAGGCGGTCTTCGTCTTCTATCTCGGCCAGCTGCGCTACCGCACCCATCTCGCTGCCCGCCCCGACCTGCCTCGCGACCGCGATCCCGCGCTTTTCGCCTCGCTGTCCGAGGTGGTGGGCCGGCCGGTCAACGAACATGCCTTCGGCGACATTCCGGCCCTCGACCGGACGCTGCAGGCGGTCATGGCCTATGATCGGGCGAACCCGGACCGCTTCACCTCGCCGGCCGAGTTTCCGCAGGCGAGCCGCACCGTGCGCACCGGGATGGAGCAATTCCGCGCGCAGATCGTTGCCCAGCGTGAGACGATCCGGGCGCAGCGCCAGGCGAACGGATTGGCCAACCGGAACTGACGCTGTCCCATCGACGGAGCCGAAAACCATGCCATCCCGCGACACCGTCGAGCGCTTCGTGGCGATGGTCGTCTCCGGCGATCATGTCGGGGCGATCGAGGCTTTCTATGCCGAGGATGCCTCCATGCAGGAGAACCTCGCCCCGCCACGGGTCGGCAAGGCCGCGTTGATCGCCCATGAGAAGGCTGCCCTGGCGCGGGTGGCGTCGGTCCATACGCACCCGCCGCAGGCGCTGCTGATCGACGGCGACCAGGTGGCGATCCACTGGATCTTCGACTTCACGCTGCCGGACGGATCGACGCGCCGCTTCGACGAGATTGCGCTGCAGACCTGGCGCGGTGAGCTGATCCAACGCGAGCGGTTCTTCTACGATCCGGCGACCATCCGCTGACGCCCGGCCTTCCCGCCTGCCCCTGCGCGGTGCTAGGTATCTTCCATACCAGTGAGACCGCCATGCTTGCCGATGCCCGCCCGCTGCTTGCCGCCGCTCCCGTCATTCCCGTCCTGACCATCAAGGACGCCAGCGTCGCGGTGCCGCTCGCCCGGGCGCTGGTGGCCGGCGGATTGCCGGTCATCGAGGTGACGCTGCGCACGCCGCAGGCGCTCTCCGCCATCCGCGAGATCGCCCGCGAGGTGCCGGAGGCGGTGGTCGGCGCCGGCACCATCACGCGGGTCGAGGACATCCAGGTGGCAACCGCCGCCGGGGCGCGGTTCCTGGTTTCGCCGGGCACGCCCGCGGCTCTCGCAGTCGGGCTGTCGTCCTGCCCGGTGCCGGTGCTGCCGGGCTGCGCCACGGTGACCGAGGCCATGGCGCTTGCGGCCTATGGCTTCACCGCCCTCAAGTTCTTCCCGGCCGAGCCCTCGGGCGGTGCGGCTTTCCTCAAGAGCCTCTCCGGCCCGCTGCCGGGCCTCGTCTTCTGCCCGACCGGCGGCATCGATGCCGCGAAGGCGCCCTCCTATCTGGCGCTTGCCAATGTCGGCGCGGTGGGCGGCTCCTGGGTGGTGCCGGACGACGCGCTGGCAAGCGGCGACTTCGCCCGCATCACCCGCCTTGCCGCGGAGGCGCGGGCGCTTCGGCCCTGACTGCGCCCGCTTGCGCGAACTGTCGCACTTGTTGTCGCAATCCTCATGCATACCTCGGGGAGGGGCGCACAGGAGGCACCAGTGACCGACATCGCCAAGATCCTTACCTCAGTCCTTTCGGGCGGCACGCAGCAGGGCGGCGGCGGTGGCCTCCTCGGGCAGATCGCCGGCATGGCCCAGGGCCAGCGCGGCGGTCTCCTCGGCCAGATCGGCGAAGTGCTGCAGCAGGCGCAGGGGCGCGGCCAGCCGTCGGCCGGCGTGCCGGGCCAGACCGGGTTCCCCCAGCCGGCTGTCCCCTCGGTGCCGGCAACTCCCGGTGCGCCCGGCGGCAATCTCCTCGACCAGCTGATGACCTCCCTGCGCACCGCGCAGGGGCAGGGCGGCGCCGGCGGCATGTTCGGCCAGGCGGCCGAGGTGCTGCAGAAGCACGCCGGTGGCTTCGGCGGCGGCGCCGCGGTCGGCACGCTCGCGGGTCTGCTGCTCGGCACCGGTGCGGGCCGCAAGATTGCCGGCACGGCGGTGCAGGTCGGCGGCCTCGCGGCCATTGGGGGCCTCGCCTATGTGGCGCTGCGCAACTACCAGCAGGGCAAGCCGGTGGTGCAGGGCACGATCAACGACGTGACCTCGCTGCTCGGCATGGGACAGGCCCCGCAGGGCTATGCCGAGGCCGGTGGCACCATCCAGGACACGGCGGAAATCCTGCTGCGCTCCATGGTGGCCGCCGCCTATTCGGATGGCGAGATGTCGCCGGATGAGCGCGCGATGATCGTCGGGCAGCTGGAGACCATGGGGCTTGGCCAGGCGGAGAAGAGCTTCCTCGACGGGGCGCTCGCCGCACCGGTAAGCATGACAATCATCGCGGCCTCCTGCACCACCGACGAGATGAAGGCGCAGGCCTATATCGCCGCCCATCTCGGCATGGAGGTCGACACGGCGGCCGAGGCGCAGTTCCTGCGTGACTTCGCGGCGGCGCTGGGGCTCGAGCCCTCGCTCGTCGCGCATCTCGACCAGGCGGCGGCCGAAGCCAAGGCGGCGCGCGCCTGACCGGGCCGTTGCTGCACGCCTGATACGCCTCCGCGCCCGTTCCGGCGCGGCGGAGAGGCCGCTACGGTGACGAGATCGCCCTCGGCAATCCGCATCGATCCGGCCCCTGCTTGTCAGCTACAGACCCGCCTCCCCAGAAGCCGCGCAGCCTCATCGACGGCTCGACGCTCTTCGTCCTGGCTCTGGTGATCGCGGGCGCGGTGATCGTCTTCCGTCGCGAGGGTGTCGCCGGCCTCACCCATATCCTCACCGAGGATTCCATCCTCTTCCTCGACATCCTGCCGAAGGTGCTGGCCGGTTGCCTCATCGGCGCCTTCGTCGCCGCCGTCCTGCCGCGCGAATTCGTCTCGCGCTGGATCGGCGCGGATTCCGGGGTCACGGGCCTCGTCATCGCCACCGCGGTTGGCGCCATCATGCCGGGTGGGCCCTTCACCATCTATCCGCTGGCCGGAGCGCTGCTGGCCATCGGCGCGGGCGTCGGGCCGGCCGTCGCCTTCGTCACCAGCTGGACGCTGATCGGGCTCAACCGCGCGATCATCTGGGAAGCGCCGTTCCTTGGCGTCGATTTCGTCACGACGCGGATGATCGTGTCGCTGCCGCTGCCGATCCTCGCCGGGCTCGGCGCCCACTGGCTCGCCCGCATCGTGCCGGGAGGGCCGCGATGAGCGCCACCCTCGCCGTCACGCTGTCGCTGTGGGTGATCGCGGCGGTGCTGGCGCTGTTCGCCTGGCGCAAGGGGCCGGAGGTGCTCTCAGGGGCGGCGCGCCATGGCGTGCTCGATTTCCTCTACCTGATCCCGCGGCTCGCCATCGGCGTGATCGGCTCGGGCTTCCTGGCCGCGCTGCTGCCGCAGGACGTGGTGCGGTCCTGGCTCGGCCCAGATTCCGGCGTGACGGGGTTGCTGCTCGCGACGCTGGCCGGGGCGCTCACGCCGGGCGGGCCGGTGATCGGCTTCGCCATCGGCGCGACGGCGCTGAAGAGCGGCGCGGGTTATCTCGCCGTGATGACCTATGTGACGGCCTGGGCGCTCTTCGCCTTCCAGCGGCTCATCGTCTGGGAGCTGCCGGTGATGCCGACACGGGTCGTGTGGCTCCGCGTCGCCGCCTCCCTGCCGCTGCCGATCCTCACCGCCTGGGGCGTGATGCTGCTGACCGGGCGGGGCTAGCGGTTCTCCCGGCCCAAAGTCGTGGATGCCCGGCACAAGGCCGGGCATGACGGACGGAGCTTCCCGAGCCTGCGAGGCCACGGTCTGCCACTGACCTCTTCGCGTCATGCCCGGCCTTGTGCCGGGCATCCACGAATTGCCTTTGCCATTGGGCCAGTCCACACGCCGCGCATCCAGAGCCGCTTAGCTATTCCGCCGCTCCAGGAACCCCTTCATCCGGTCGAGCGCCTTGAGGATGTTCTCAGCGGAATTGGCATAGGATAGGCGGATATAGCCCTCGCCATGGACGCCGAAATCCGGCCCGCCGATGGTGGCGACGCCCGCATCCTCAAGCAGCGCCGAGGCCAGCGGCTTCGCCTTCCAGCCGGTCTCCTTGATGTTGGGGAAGGCGTAGAAGGCGCCCTTCGGCACGATGCAGGAGACGCCGGGCAGCTTGTTCAGGCCCTCGACCACCAGCTTCCGGCGGGCGTCGAACTCGGCGACCATTCTCGCCACCGCGTCCTGCGGGCCGGTGAGGGCCTCGAGTGCCGCGTATTGCGAGGGCGCGTTCACGCAGGAGAAGGAGTTCACGGCGAGCTTGCGGGCATATTCGTAGAGCTTGCCCGGCCAGACCGAGTAGCCGAGGCGCCAGCCGGTCATGGCATAGGTCTTGGACCAGCCGTTGAGCAGGATCGTGCGGTCGCGGATCGAGGGGTAGGAGAGGAGGCAGACATGCTCCTCGCCGTCATAGACCATCTGGTCATAGATCTCGTCCGACATGATGGCGACGTCGGGAAAGCGCTCCATCCCCTTCACCAGCTTGTCGATCTCGGCCTTCGGGGTGACGCCGCCGGTGGGGTTCGCCGGCGAGTTGACGATGACGAGGCGGGTCTTCGGCGTGATCAGCGACAGGAGCTCGTCGGCGGAGAAGGCGAAGCCGTTCTCCTCGCGGATCGGCACCGGGATCGGCGTCGCACCCGTGTACTCGATCATCGAGCGATAGATGGGGAAGCCCGGATCCGGATAGAGGATCTCCGCGCCCGGCTCCCCGAACATCAGGATCGCCATGAACATCGTGACCTTGCCGCCGGGGACGATCATCACCTCTTCCGGCGAAACGCTGACCTTGAACCGCCTGTCGAGATCGGCGGCCACCGCCTCGCGCAGGGGCAGGATGCCGTTGGCCGGCGTGTAGCCGTGATGGCCGTCGCGGATCGCCTTGATGGCGGCCTCGGTGATGTTCTCAGGGGTGGCGAAATCCGGCTGGCCGATGCCGAGATTGATGACGTCCTTGCCGGCCCGCATCAGCGCGGTGGCGCGGGCGAGGACGGCGAAGGCGTTCTCCTCGCCGATGCGGTCGAAATTGGCGACGGTCTGCAAGGTCATGGTGCGTTTCCGGCTGGCGTCACGGCCGCGCTAGAGGGCAGCCTTCACATCCGTATGCCGGAAGTCGTCGCCCTTGAACAGAAGTGGGCAATCGAGATGTTTGGCCGTCGCATAGCTGATGCAATCGCCGAAATTGAGGGCGGCTGGATGGCCGGTACCACGGCCATAGCGGGCGAAGGCGTCGGCCGCGATGCGGGCGATGGGTTCGTCGAGCGGGATGAAGGCGATGGTCGAGGCGGCGATGATGGCGTCCAACTCCTCGCGTCCAAGTTTGAGGCCATAGGCGACCATGGCGGCTTCCAGATAGACCGAAGCAGGCATGGCGATTGGCCTTGCCTCTGCGATCGCACGCCGGAACGCGAGGGACTCAGGCTCGACCTTCAGGATCGCGATGAGGGCCGACGTGTCGCAGACGATCATTTTGGCAGGCCGAACTCGTCATACATGTCGTCCTCGATGGACTTCATTGTCGCGCGATCCGCATCGGTGATCTTCGCACGAATGCGCTGCGTGATCTCATCGAGAGCCTTCATCCGCTGCTCGACCTCTTCGGGCGGTAGCGGCGCCACTGGCGTGTTGTCAGCGGTTTCGACCGCCCAGGTGATCACGGCGGTCGGCCCGATGCCCCGCTGGCGGCCGATCCGCTTGATCCGCTCTTCCAAGGCCTTGTTCCGAACCGTGATGGCCATGGCCTAATCCTCCGGAAGCATATGCTGCCGCAGCATATCACAAGTTCCGCGCGCCCGCATGTCGCCTCCCTCTCTTTTGCCGTTGCAATCGGCGGAGACGCGCGCTCAAATCGCGGAAACGACGACGCGGCAAGCACTTCAATCGATTGAACGCTTCGCAGCGCAACATGGGAGGAAGGGCATGGCCCGCCGCAAGATGAAGCCCCAGAACCTGCGTTCGCGGCAGTGGTTCGACAATCCGGAAAACCCGGGAATGACCGCGATCTATCTGGAGCGGACGGTCAACTGGGGCCTGACCGTCGAGGAGCTGCGCTCCGGCCGGCCGATCATCGGCATCGCCCAGACGGGCTCCGACATCTCGCCCTGCAACCGCCACCACATCGAGCTCGCCCAGCGCGTGAAGGACGGCATCCGCGATGCCGGCGGCATTCCGCTGGAATTCCCGGTCCACCAGATCCAGGAGACGCTGAAGCGCCCGACCGCGGCGCTGGACCGGAACCTGCAGTACCTGTCGCTGGTCGAGATCCTCTACGGCTATCCGATGGATGGCGTCGTGCTGATGTCCGGCTGCGACAAGACCATGCCGGCCCTCGTCATGGGGGCCGCCACGGTCAACATCCCCGCCATCGTCCTGTCGGGCGGCCCGATGCTGAACGGCTGGTGGAACGGCAAGCGCGCCGGGTCCGGCACCGTCGTCTGGGAGGCCCGCAAGCTCCAGGCCGACGGCACCATCACCTATGACGAGTTCATCGACGTCGTCACCAAGTCGGCGCCCTCCATCGGCCATTGCAACACGATGGGCACGGCCTCGACCATGAACGCGCTGGCCGAGGCGCTCGGCATGTCGCTGCCCTCCTGCGCCGCCATCCCGGCGCCCTATCGCGAGCGCGGCCAGATCGCTTTCGCCACGGGCAAGCGCATCGTCGACATGGTCTGGGAGGACCTGAAGCCCTCCGACATCCTCACCCGCAAGGCCTTCGAGAACTGCATCGTGGCGAATTCCGCCATCGGCGGCTCGACCAATGCGCCGATCCACATCAACGCCATCGCCAAGCATATCGGCGTGAAGCTGGACATCCAGGATTGGGAGACGGTCGGCCACGAGGTGCCGCTCATGGTCAACATGCAGCCGGCCGGCGCCTATCTCGGCGAGGAATATTACCGTGCGGGCGGCCTGCCGGCGGTGATGAACGAGCTGTTGAAGGCCGGCAAGATCCATGGCGATGCGATCACCGCCAACGGCAAGACCATGGGCGAGAACGTCAAGGACGCGGTCATCACCGATCCCGACGTGATCCGCCCCTATGCCAAGCCGCTGGTGAAGGATGCCGGCTTCATCGTGCTGAAGGGCAACCTCTTCGACAGCGCCATCATGAAGACGAGCGTCATCTCCGCCGACTTCCGCAAGCGCTACCTGTCGAACCCCAAGGACCCCGACGCCTTCGAGGGGCGTGCCATCGTCTTCGAGGGGCCTGAGGACTATCACCACCGGATCGACGATCCCGCGCTGAAGATCGACCAGACCTGCATCCTCTTCGTGCGCGGCGTCGGCCCGCTCGGCTATCCCGGCTCGGCGGAGGTGGTGAACATGCAGCCGCCAGCCGCGCTGCTGAAGAAGGGCATCCGCGACCTGCCCTGCATCGGCGATGGCCGCCAGTCCGGCACGTCCGGCTCGCCCTCCATCCTCAATGCCTCGCCCGAGGCCGGCGCCAACGGCGGGCTTGCCGTGCTGAAGACCGGCGACCGGGTGCGCATCGACCTGAAGAAGCGCTCGGCCAATATCCTCATCTCCGAGGAGGAGTTCACCGCGCGCATGGCCGAGCTCAAGGCCAATGGCGGCTTCAAGGTGCCGAAGAGCCAGACGCCCTGGCAGGAGATCCAGCGCTCGATGGTGAGCCAGCTCTCCGACGGCATGGTGCTGAAGCCGGCGGTCAAATACCAGAAGATCGCCCAGAAGCGTGGCATCCCCCGCGACAATCACTGACGGGCCATCGCCTCCGGCGATCCCCGCCATCACCAAAAGGCATTTGTCGCGCGGCCTTCGCCGCGCGACGTTTTTCGGCGGTACCTTGTTCGCATCCCGGAGCCGCTCCTTGACCGCCCCGACCTTCGGCTTTCCCGTCGACACCCATCCGGCTCCGCGCCCGACCCACGTCACGCTCAAGGGCCGATACTGCGCCCTGAGGCCGCTCCATCCCGCCCGCGACACGGACGGGCTCTACGCGCTGTCGCACGGGCCCGAGGCGGCCTGGCAATGGGCCTATCTCTTCTCGGGCCCCTATGCGCAGAAGGCCGATTTCGACGCCCATGTGCGGACCATCGCCGCCGGCACCAATGATCCCGTCTACTGGGCGATCACCGACCTCAACGATCGCGCCATCGGCTGGCTTTCGCTGATGCGCATCGACACGACACACCGGGTCATCGAGGTCGGCTCGATCCTCTACACGCCTGCCCTGCAGCGCACCCCGGCCGCGACCGAGGCGCAGTTCCTGCTGATGACCTATGTCTTCGAGACGCTGGGCTATCGCCGCTACGAGTGGAAGTGCAACGACCTCAACGAGCCCTCCAAGAAGGCGGCCCTGCGCTTCGGCTTCTCCTTCGAGGGCCTGTTCCGCCAGCACATGATCGCCAAGGGCGCCAACCGCGACACCGCCTGGTTCTCCATGCTGGATTGCGAATGGCCGCAGCGGCGGCTCGCCTTCACCCGCTGGCTCGCGCCGGAGAATTTCGACGCGGCTGGCCAGCAGAAGGTGAGCCTCGCGGTGATGAACCAGCTGACCGCCGAGGAGGGCGGCCTGACGCTTCGCCGCGCCACCTTGCGCGACGTACCGGCCATCACCGCGCTGAAGGAGGCAGCCTACCTGCCGAACGAGACGCTGACCGGCGCCGTCTCATTCCCGCGCATGGTGGACTATGCCGAGGCGATGGCGACGCAGGAGATCTGGGTGGCGGAGGAGGACGGGGACATCGCCGCCTGCGCCGTCATCGAGATGGGGGAGGAGCCGGTGATCGTCTCGCTGGCGGTGCATCCGCGCCATCACGGCAAGCGCTATGGCGATGCCATCCTGCGCTTTTCCGAGCGGCGGCTGCGCGACCTCGGGGCGCCCTTCGTGACGCTCTACACGAACTTCAAGCTGGTGCAGCGCATCGACTGGTATGCGCGGCGCGGCTTCGTGCGCACCACCGTGAAGGAGATGGAGGACCGCAAGGTCCAATACATGCGCAAGGATTACGCCTGAGGTCCCGCGGGCCTCAGCGGAAGGGCTCGGCGCGATAGGCCGACCGCAGGAAGGCGATGGTGGCGAGAATGCCGAGTCCGACCCCGACCACCGTCGAGACGAGGACGGCCTGGTCGCCGAGCTTCATCAGGCTGGCGACGGCCCAGCCGGTGGCGCCGCCGGCGCCCACCGCCTCCGAGCCGACGATGATCGTCGCGCCGAGCACGTTGACGACATTGGTCCAGTTGGTCGAGCCGGCAGAGGCCATGGGTGGTTCCCGTCTGCGCTGAAGTGCCGCGTCTTGTCGCCTGAAATGGCGACAGGATCAAGCCGCGGCAAGGGGGTGATGGGGAAAGCTGCGCCGGCAGCCGTCAGGCGAGCGCCCCCATCACATGATCGAAGAAGGTGTTGAACTTCGTCTGGTCCGCCCAGCGGCCGACCACGACGAGGTCGTTCTCCGGCTCGACCCAGATGATGTTGGACCCGGCGCCGAGCGCGAAGACGCTGCGCTCGGTGGCGGCGGGATAGCGCGCCTTGCCGCGGTTCAGCCACCACAGGAAGCCGTAGTCGGGATTGGTGGCGGAAGGCGCCAGCATCTCGGCGATATAGGCCTTGGACAGGAGCTGGCGGCCGCCCCATTCGCCCTGCCGGCCGATCAGGAGGCCGAGGCGGGCATGGTCGAGGGCGGAGATGAAGATGCCGCCGCCCCAATGGGCGCCGCCGGGCACGGACTGGGCCTTGCGGCCGTTGCCGAGGTCGACCCACGAGTTCTCATAGCCGTGCCAGCGCCAGGTGTCGGAGGCGCCGATCGGATCCATGATCCGCTCCTTCAGCACCTCGGGAAGCGCCCGGTCGAAACGGCGCAGCAGGGCGTAGGAGAGCACGTTCACGCGGACATCGTTGTATTCGTAGAAGGTCCCCGGCTCTCGCAGTTCCCGCTTCTCGCCCTTGCGGCTGTTGTCGGCGCCGGCGCCGATCTGGCGATTATGGTCGACCTGGTCGGACTTCTCGAAGATCACGCCCTCCCACTCGCTCGCCTGGGTGAGGAGGTGGCGCCAGGTGATCTTGGCGTTGTGGGCCGAGGCGAAGTGCGGGCCGTCGACGGTTTTCGCCACCGGGTCGTCGAGGCGGATCAGGCCGTCATCGACGGCAAGACCTGCGAGCACCGCGAGATAGCTCTTGGCGATGGAGAAGGTCATGTCGACGCGGGAGACATCCCCCCAGGAGGCGGCGATGCGGCCGCCCTTGACGATGACGCCTGCGGGCTTCCCGCGCGGGATGACGGGCCCGACGATGGCGCTCCAGGGGCCGGTCTCGTTCCACTCGACGATGCCGACATAGCGCCCGTCGGGATAGTAGAGGCTCATCGGCCAGGGGCTCTCGGCCCCTTCGGCGAAGGCGGTCGCGGCGGCGAGCTTCGCGGGGTTGAAGCCGGCCTCGGCGGGAGCGACGGTCTCCCAGCCAGCGGCCACGGGCGAGGGGGTGAAGGGCGAGGTCATGGCAGGGTCCGTCCGAGACGCGGGGAGTTTGTCTCTGCCATGAAACAGGGGGGCGGGATAGGCGGCCGATGGGGCGGGGCCCTGCAGCGGGAGCGGGGACGACAGGGCTGCAGGGATGAAGTGCGTCCTTCGAGGCTCGCTGTCGCTCGCACCTCAGGATGAGGGAGGGTGATGAACGGCAGACGGATTTAAAGGCCTCGCGCAGTGCGCAAGACTGCGCGTGCGACCCTCATGCAGCGCTCCACCGTCCTCATCCTGAGGTGCGAGCGACAGCGAGCCTCGAAGGACGCACTTCCGTTATGCAGGTCGCCCAGCCGGGCCCACCTTTTACTCCGCCGCGAGCTTGACCTCGGGCGTCGGACCGGAGCGGAACTCGGCCAGCAGGGCGGCCTCTTCCTTCTTCGCCACCTCGAGATGGCGCGCCTTCACGTGGCCGAAGCCGCGGATCTTCTCCGGGATCGAGGCGAGGCCGACCGCGAGCGCGTGGTTGTCGGGCGTCAGCTTCGCGACGATCTCGGCGACCAGCGCCTCGTAGTCGCGGATGAGCTGGCGCTCGGTCTTGCGCTCCTCGGTGTAGCCGAAGATGTCGAAGGCGGTGCCGCGCAGGCCCTTCAGCGCCGCGAGAACCCGGAACGCCTTCATCATCCACGGCCCGAAGCTCATCTTGCGGGGACGGCCGCCGTCATCGGGGCGGGCGAGGAGCGGCGGGGCGAGGTGGAACTCGAAGCGCAGGTCCTTGCCGTCGAAGGTCTTGGCCACCTGCTTGAGGAAATTGCCGTCGGTGTAGAGCCGGGCGACCTCGTACTCGTCCTTGTAGGCCATGAGCTTGTAGAGGAAGCGGGCGACCGCCTCCGTGAGGCCCTGCTTGCCCGGCGCCTTCTCGGCCTCCGCCTTGCGGACCGTCTCGACAAGGCCCGCATAGCGCGCGGCGTAAGCCGCGTTCTGGTAGCGGGTGAGCTGGTCGATGCGGCGGGCGATGACCTCGTCCAGCGTCTGCGACAGGGTCTCGATGCCGGTCGGCTTCGTCACCGGCGCGACGAGGGCCTCCACCGCCGCCCGGTCATGGGCGCAGAGGCGGCCCCAGCGGAAGGCGGTGATGTTCATTTTCACCGCCTCGCCGTTGAGCTCGATGGCCCGCTCGATGGCGGCGGCGGTGAGCGGCAGGCCACCGATCTGGTAGGCGTAGCCTACGAGGAAGAGGTTGGTAGCGATGGAATTGCCCATCAGCGCCGTGGCGAGGCGCTGGGCGTCCACCAGATGCGTCGTCTCGCGGCTGGCATGGCCGATGATCGCCCGTTTCAGCCGCTCCGAGGGGAGCGAGAAATTGGCGTCGCGGGTGAACTGGCCGGGCAGGGTCTCGACTGTGTTCACCACCACCTTGGTGGTCGGCTTCATGGCGGCGAGGGACTTCTTGCCGCCGGCGACGACGATGTCGCCGGAGAGGACGAGGTCGGCCGAGCCGGCATGGACGCGGATGGAGTGGATGTCCTCGGGCAGGCGGGCAATGCGCATGTGCGAGAAGACCTCGCCGCCCTTCTGGGCGAGGCCCGCCATGTCGATGAGGCCGACACCCTTCTTCTCGAGATGGCAGGCCATGCCGAGGATGGCGCCGACCGTGACGATGCCCGTGCCGCCGACGCCCTCGATGAGGACGTTGTAGGTGTGCTCGATGGTCGGGATGACCGGGTCGGGCAGGGCGGAAATGTCCGCCTGCACGGCCATGGCCTGGCCCTTCTTGGGCTCGGCGCCATGCACCGTGACGAAGCTCGGGCAGAAGCCCTTCACGCAGGAGAAGTCCTTGTTGCAGGACGACTGGTCGATGGTGCGCTTGCGGCCGAACTCGGTGTCGAGCGGCTGCACCGAGACGCAGTTGGAGGCCACGCCGCAATCGCCGCAGCCCTCGCAGACCGCCTCGTTGATGATGACGCGCTTCACTGGATCGGGGAACGTGCCGCGCTTGCGGCGGCGGCGCTTCTCGGCGGCGCAGGTCTGGTCGTAGATCAGCACGGAGACCCCGCCGACTTCAGCCAGCTCCTTCTGCACCCGGTCGAGATCGTCGCGGTGGTCGATGGTCGTGCCGGTCGGGAAAGCGATGCCGTGCCCGGCATATTTGTCCGGCTCGTCGGTGACGACGGCGATGCGCTCGACGCCCTCAGCGCGCATCTGCGCGGCGATCATCGGCATGGTCAGGCCGCCCTCGTGGCGCTGGCCGCCGGTCATGGCCACGGCGTCGTTGAAGAGGATCTTGTAGGTGATGTTCACCTTCGAGGCGACGGCGAAGCGCACCGCCAGCGAGCCCGAATGGTTGTAGGTGCCGTCGCCGATGTTCTGGAAGACATGGCCGCGCTTCGAGAACGGTGCCTCGCCGACCCAGTTGGCGCCCTCGCCGCCCATCTGGGTGAAGCCCTCGGTGTTCCGGTCCATCCACAGCGCCATGTAATGGCAGCCGATGCCGGCATAGGCGCGCATGCCTTCCGGCACGACGGTCGAGGTGTTATGCGGGCAGCCCGAGCAGAAATAGGGGATGCGGGTGGCGATGACCGGCGTGGTCTTCAGGACATCCTGCGCGCCCTTCAGGCGTGCGACATTGGCGGCGATCTGGTCGTTGTGGCCGACATGCTTGAGGATCCGCTCGCCGATGCAGATGGCGACGTCGTTGGGGTCGAGGGCGCCATGGACGGGGAAGAGCCATTCGCCCCTCTCGTCCTTCTTGCCGATGACGATGGGCTGGTGGGAGTGGCCGTAGAGCTCCTCGCGGACCTGCACCTCGAGCAGCGAACGCTTCTCCTCCACCACGACGACGAGGTCGAGGCCGGCGACGAAGGCGCGCAGCTCCGCCGGGTCGAGCGGCCAGGGACAGGCGATCTTGAACAGGCGCAGGCCGAGATCGTTGGCCTTCACCTCGTCGATGCCGAGCTCGTCGAGCGCCTGGCGGACATCGAGATAGCTCTTGCCGGTGGTGATGATGCCGATCTTCGGCTGGCGGCCGCCTGAGGTGATGATGCGGTTGAGCTTGTTGGCCTTGATGAAGGCGAGGGCCGCGGCGCGCTTGTACATGTGCAGCCGCATTTCCTGCTCGTGCCGGTCGTCGTTCGGCCGGATGGAGATGCCGCCGGGCGGCATGACGAACTCGTCGTCGCCGGGCAGGACGATCTTCACGCGGTCGACGGAGCCGTCGACGACGCCGGTGGATTCCACCGTGTCCTTCATGCATTTGAGCGCCGTCCAGGTGCCGGAGAAGCGCGACATGGCCCAGCCGTAGAGGCCGTAGTCGAGGATCTCCTGCGCCCCGGCCGGGTTCAGGATCGGCATCATCACGTCGACGAAGTGGAATTCCGACTGGTGCGCGACCGTGGAGGATTCCGCTGTGTGGTCGTCGCCCATGAGGGCGAGGACGCCGCCATTCGGCGAGGTGCCGGCGAGGTTCGCATGGCGGAAGACGTCTCCCGAACGGTCGACGCCCGGGCCCTTGCCGTACCAGACGCCGAAGACGCCATCGAACTTGCCCTCGCCGCGCATCTCGGCCTGCTGGGTGCCCCAGACGGCGGTGGCGGCGAGATCCTCGTTGAGGCCGGGGGTGAAGATCACGTCGCTGGCGAGGAGATTGCGCTGGGCCTTGAAGAAGGCCTGGTCGAGGCCGCCGAGCGGCGAGCCGCGATAGCCGGAGACGAAGCCGGCGGTGTTGAGCCCGGCGCGGCGGTCGCGCTCCTTCTGCATCAGCGTGAGGCGCACCAGCGCCTGCACGCCGGTCAGGAAGACTCGCTCTTTCGTCAGGTCATATTTGTCGTCGAGCGAGACGTCGTCGAAGCGCAAGCTGTTGGCGAGATCGGCCGAAGCTGGGGGTGCCTTCGCCATCGCGGTCTCCTCATGACCTTCTGGGCCCGGTAGGCCCGGAATCGTCGCGGCTGTTCATCGCCGCTTAGGTCAAGAACGCTGTCACATTGGAATCGTTCTGTCGATTTCGTTCTCGGCAGGGCGGGCGCAACGCTATTGCGTAACGGCTTGAGGCGGCAGGCAAAATTGCTGCGCTGCACAATCGCTGTTCGCGCCCGCGGATGAGGCAGGTCAGCCGAGCGTGACGCCGAGCGTCTTCGTCCAGCCGAGGCCCGCATCGGTATCGCCGCGCGGGCGATATTCGGCGCCGACCCAGCCGTCATAGCCCTGGGCGTCGAGCGCTTGGAAGATGGCGCGGAAATCGATCTCGCCCTCATCGGGTTCGGCCCGGCTCGGCACGGCGGCGATCTGGACATGGCCGATATGGGGCCACCACGCCTTCAGGTTCGTCAGCACGTCGCCCTCGGCGCAGCCGACATGGAAGACGTCGAACATGATTTTCACGTTCGGCTTGCCGACGCGGGCGATGATCTCGCCGGCGCCGCGCAGCGTGGAATAGAAATAGCCGGGGGCGGCGCGGGGGCTCAGCGGTTCCAGCAGCAGGGTGATGCCGTGGGCGGCGGCCTTGTCGGCGGCGATCGACAGGTTCTCGACCCAGACCGCGGTGGCGGCCGGCTTGTCCGCCGGGCGGACGATGCCGGCCATGGCGTGGATCGCCTTGCCGCCGGCCTCGACCTGCCAGGCAATGGCCTGGTCGATGGCGGCCTGGAACTCCGCCTCGCGGCCGGGCAGGGCGCCGAGGCCGTTCTCGCCCTTCGCCACGTCGCCCTTCACCGTGTTGACGCCGAGCATGGCGAGGCCGAGCCGCTCGCAGGCGGCGCGCACCGCCTTCGGATCGGTGTCGTAGGGCCAGTGCATCTCGACGGCGCGGAAGCCGGCGCGGGCGGCGGCCTCGATCTGGTCGAGGAGCGGCATGCCCTGCCAGAGGAAGCCGAGATTGGCAGAAAAGCGCGGCATGGGCGTCCTATCCCCTGAGTTTGAACGTCGCCTCGAGGTCGGCGATCTCTTGTGTGGCGAGGTGGCGCACGGCCATGCCGCGGGTGAGGAGGACGAGCCGGGCCGTCTCCTCCAGTTCCTCCATGGCGAAGACGGCGCTCTCCAGGCTCGCGCCAGCGACGACCGGGCCGTGGTTGCCGAGGAGGATCGCCGGATGGTCCGGCGCCTTGGCGCGGATCAGCGGGGCGACATCCGCCGAGCCCGGGCGGGTATAGGGCACGACGGGCACCTTGCCGACGCGCATGACCACATAGGGGGTGATCGGCGGGATGGCGTCGTCGGGATCCGTGTCGGCGAGGCAGGAGAGGGCGGTCGCGTGGGTCGAATGCAGATGCACCACCGCGCGGGCGGACGGGCGCGATTCATAGAAGGCGAAGTGCAGCGGCAATTCCTTGGTCGGCGGATCGCCGCCGACATGCTGGCCCGCCGCGTCGAGCTTCGACAGCCGGTCCGCATCGAGGAAGCCGAGGCAGGAATTGGTGGGCGTGAAGAGATAGCCGTCGGCCAGCCGGACGCTGAGATTGCCGGAGGAGCCCGGCGTCAGGCCGCGGTCGAACAGCGACTTCCCCCAGCGGACGAGGCCTTCGCGGGCGCGCCTTTCCTCATCGTTCATGCATCACCCAGCGCGGCCAGCGCCTTGTCGTAGAAATCGATGGCGCCGAAGTTGCCACTCTTCAGCGCGAGGCGGATGGGGCGCGGACCCTCGGCGGCGAGCGCCGGCACGCCCGGATCGATCTCCGGGCCGATATGGAAGCACTCGACCTCAAGGGCGGTGACAACGGCGCCGGAGGTTTCGCCGCCGCCGACCACGAGGCGGGCGATGCCGGCATCGGCGAGGCGCACGGCGAGCTCGCCGAAGAAGCCCTCGATGGCCTCCGCCACCCTGTCCTTGCCATGGCGCTCCTGCGCGGCCTTCACCTCTGCCGGATCGGCGGAGGAATAGACCATGGGGGCGTGGCCGATGCGGCTCATGACATGGTCGAAGGCCTGGTCGACGGTCATGGCACCGCTCATGACGTCGTCGGGCATGACGGCGAGGCCTGGATGCTTGGCCGTATAGGCCTTCACCTGCGCGCGCGACTGGTTGGAGCAGGAGCCGGACAGCACCGCGGCGGGGCCGTGGCCGGGCGTGAAGCTGGTGCCGTTCCCTGAGAGCAGGCCACGGCGGCGGAAATTGGCGGGCAGGCCAAGGGCGATGCCGGAGCCGCCGGTGACGAGCTTCGCGCCGTCGATGGCCGCGCCGATGGCGACGAGATCGTCGTCGCCGACGGCATCCACCACGGCGAGGCGGCGTCCTGCGGCGGCCTCGGCGCCAAGTGCCGCGCGGATCGCCTCGGCGCCCTGCCGGACAGTCGAGAAGGGCACGAGCCCAACCTCGCCCCTGGTCTGGTGGCGCAGCCAGCGGCGGATATCCGGATCGGTCATCGGGGTGAGCGGATGGTTCTGCATCCCGCTCTCGTTCAGCAGCACGCCGTTGACGAAGAGATGGCCGTTGAAGAGCGTGCGGCCGGTCGCGGGAAAGACCGGGCAGACCACCGCGACATCGGCGCCGAGCCGGGCGATCAGCGCCTCGGCGACGGGGCCGATATTGCCCTCCTTCGTGGAATCGAAGGTCGAGCAATATTTGAAGAGGATCTGCGTCGCGCCCTGCGACAGCAGCCACTCGCAGGCGGCGAGCGACTGGCGGACGGCCTCGGCGACGGGGATGGTCCGGCTCTTAAGCGCGACGACGCCGGCCTCGCAGCTCGCGGGGGCCGCGCCATCCGGCACACCGACGAACTGCATGGTGGCCATGCCGCCCTTCGCCAGGGTGTTGGCGAGGTCGCTCGCGCCGGTGAAATCGTCCGCGATGCAGCCGAGGAGCATGGATCCGCCCTGATGTGCTTGTCGTTGCGACAAGCTCTAGCCCGTCGCGCGGTGCCCGGCAATTCTTGCCGCGCAGGGCAGGCTTTTCCACCCGATGGCATCGCTGCGCGCTTGGGCTCCCCTTGAAAAGACACGGCTTTTGGTCGCGGTGGCCTTGGCCCGCGCCTTGCTGAACCCGTGGCAGGTCATTTTGCGTCCGCAGGGGCAGTCCGTGGCAGCGTCGTCGGCACAAGCTCTCTCTTCCTCCCAGTCCACCCCGGCCCGCAGCCGGTCTTCCTCCGCCATGCCGCGGAGCGAGGACGGCCGTTCGGCCTTCGCCGAGGCGCTGGACGCCATGGAGCGTCAGTTCGGTGAGCCGGAGCGCGACAGCCGCGTGACCCGTGCGCGCCAGACCCGGCCGACCACCCCGTCCGGCACGGCGGTCGAAGCGAGCAATCCGCAGACCGTCACCGGCCAGCCGGTGCAGGAGCCGGCCAGCGCAATACAGGCGGTGAAGACCGGCGCCGAGGGCACCGAGGCTCCGGCCAAGACCGCGGCGGGCGACGAAGCCGCCGCCACCGACAAGACCGAGCCGGTCGTGGCGACTGACGCCAAGCCGGCCGATGCGCCGCAGGCTCCGGTCGCGGTGGTGCCGACGCCCACGCCGGCGCCGATGGCCCAGCAGCCCGCGACGGGCAAGGCGGAAGGCGAGGCTGTCGTCGAGGCCTCCGCCACGACCGCCGCCGCGCCTGCCGCCCAGGCTGCGGCGACGCCCGCGCCGACCGATCCGGCGGCTGCCCAGGCTGCCGCAGCCCAAGCCGCTGCCGACGGCAGTGCGGAGGCACAGGCCGCCGCCCAGGCGGCGGCGACCACGCCGGCCGAGACGACCCCCACGGACGCCCAGGCCAAGACCGCCGAGGCCGCGCCGAAGACAGCGGATGCGGCGCAGCAGCGCCCGACGGAACAGGTGCAGCCCGTCGCCGAGGCCAGGCCGCGCACCGAGGGCTCCGAGAAGGCATCCAAGGCCGAGCAGCCCACCACCCATCGCAGCGAGGCCGCCGCGAGCGCGTCGACGGCCGAGCGCAAGGAGCCTCAGGTCCAGGCGGATGCGACGCCGCACGCCACCCCCGACACGCCCGCCCAGACCCAGGCGACACCCGCACCGGCGGGACCGTCCTCCTTCGGCATGGAGGTGGCGCAGAAGGTCGCCGCCCAGACCGCGAGCGCCGGCTCGCCCGTGCCGGTCCATGCCCTCGCGGTGACCATTGCGGCGCGTGCCTCGCAAGGGGCGACGCGCTTCGACATTCGCCTCGACCCGGCCGAGCTCGGCCGCATCGACGTGCAGCTGACCGTCGATCGCGACGGCCATGTGAAGTCCAAGCTGGTCGTCGAGAAGCAGGAGACCCTCGACCTCCTGCAGCGCGACCAGCGCAACCTCGAGCGGGTGCTCACCCAGGCCGGTGTGCAGACGAGCGAGGGCAGCCTCGAATTCTCCTTGAAGGACCAGGGCGGCCAGAGCACCCGGGACCAGCAGCAGGAGCCGCGATCCACCCGCCAGCAGGTGGTGATCGAGGATCCCGAGACCATCGCCGCGCTGCAGGCCAGCGCCTCCACCTATGCCCGCGCGGCCGCCCTCAGGGGCGGCGTCGACATCCGTATCTGAAAGGACGCCGCGCCATGACCACCACCTCCTCGGTCGGCTCGTCTTCGACCACCACCAGCACCGCCACCGCCCAGGCCCGGCTGTCGAACAATTTCGACACGTTCCTGCAGCTGCTCACCACGCAGTTGAAGAACCAGGACCCGACCCAGCCGATGGACGCCAACCAGTTCACCCAGCAGCTCGTGCAATATTCCCAGGTCGAGCAGCAGCTGGCGACCAACTCCAAGCTGGACAACTTGCTGGCCGCCTTCACCGGCAACCAGACGACGACCTCGCTCGGCTATCTCGGCAAGACCGTCACCTACGATTCCAGCACGGTGTCGCCGACCTCGTCGGGCGCCACCTGGAACTTCACCCCGACCCAGAGCGGCGACTACACGCTGCGCATCCGCGATTCCAACGGCGTCGTGGTGCAGGAGAAGAAGGTGTCGCTCACCGCCAACCAGTCGAGCGAATATTCCTGGGACGGCAAGCGCTCCGACGGCCTGAGCATGGGCACCCAGCCCTACACCATGGAGCTCTATCGCGGCACCGGCACGGCGACGACGCAGGTCCAGGTCACCCACAAGGGCCAGGTGACGGCCGTCGACATGACGAGCGGCACGCCGCGGCTTACCGTGGGGACCAGCAATATCCCGCTCGCGCGCGTGCTCGGCATCGCGATGTGATCGACGGCGGGCGGCGGTGATGGCCGTTCAATCCGACCCTCGGGGCCGCTCACGGGCGGCCCTTGCCGTTCGGCCGATGGGTGATTCGGATTGCACTTTCGCATTTAGGCCAAATTTAACGTCCTGCCGGTACTTTCTCCCCATGACGTGGTCAGTCGCGTGCGTTGTGTGAGAGTGAGTATGACCGAGCCCATGCGCCCCCGGGTGAAATATGTGATCGGACCGGACGGCAGTCCGTTGACGATCGCCGATCTTCCCCCGCCCGACACTCACCGCTGGGTCATCCGGCGCAAGGCCGAGGTGGTGGCCGCCGTGCGTGGCGGTCTTCTCAGCCTCGAAGAGGCCTGCAAGCGGTACACCCTGACCGTCGAGGAATTCCTCAACTGGCAGGCCTCGATCGACCGCCATGGTCTGGCCGGCCTGCGCACCACGCGCATCCAGCAGTATCGCCAGTAAGCGATCGCCTTGATTTCAAACGCAAAGAGCCGGCACCCCGTGGTGCCGGCTCTTTCGTCATTCCCGTGAGCTGATCTGGTCAGCGACGGCGCATCTCGGCGCGCTGGAGCGTCAGGTTGCCGACACCGAGCGCGAGGTTCGCACCCGTCTGCGCCTGCACGGAGAGCGGCTGCAGGGCGACCGTGTCGCGGGAGCCGCCGACCAGGACATTGGCTCCGAGCCCGACGGCCACCGTCGCCTGGGCGCTGGCGCCCGTATAGCTGCCCGCGAGCTGGTAGGGCGACAGGCGGCGGGTCGGGGCAAAGACCGTCCAGGCGAGGACGCCGCGGCCGGTGATGCCGACATCGAGGCCGACGCGGGTGAAGGCCCCGGCATAGGCCTCGCGGCGGCCGCGATCCGGGCGGAAGAGGCAGGTCATCTCGCGGCGCGAGCCGAGGACGAGGCCGACGGCGGGCGCAACCTCGCACTGGAGGACGCCGACCCGGGTGGTGCGCTGCTGCGCTTCAGCGGGGGCTGCCAGCATGGCGGTGGCCGCCAGGGCGGCAGCGCCGGCAAGGGCGAGAGTGCGGGTCATGATCGTCTCCGGTGCGTGGATGGGGTTCCCGATCAATGCGCCAGAGCCGAAAAGGTTGCGGTGCCTGCCCGCCCGCGGCCCGGGTTGGACCGTCCGCTTCCGATACTATATAACGTTGAGCTCACGATACGCGGGACCGCCCGACTTGGCCGCAGCATCTCACCTTCCCACGGCACCGGATCAGGACGCGGCCACGGCCAGCGCGCCGGGGCACGGCCATGCGCATGATCACGGCCATCATGACCACGGCCATCACGATCACGCGCATCACCACCACTCGCACGACCACGGTCATCATGGTCATTTCCATGGCGCGACGGCTGCGCCTGCGCGGATCGTCCGGCCTGCCGTCGAAGCAAGGCCGGTGATCTCGGCCCTGACCTTCTCGGTCGGCGGACGCCTCGCCGTCGCGGTGGGGCTGTCCGCCGGGCTCTGGGCGCTCGTCGCCTGGGCGATGGCGTGAGGTCGACGATGTCCGCCATCCAGATCCGCAACCTCACCCTCGGCTATGACCGCCACCCGGCGGTCCACCACCTCGACGGCACGATCGAGCAGGGCGACATGCTCGCCGTGGTCGGGCCGAACGGCGCCGGCAAGTCGACGCTGTTGAAGGGTCTCGCCGGGGCCATCGCGCCGCTCGGCGGCACGGTGGAACTGCCGCGCCTCGGCCGCCACGACATCGCCTACCTGCCGCAGGCGGCAGAACTCGACCGCAGCTTTCCCATCACCGTGTTCGAACTGGTCGCCATGGGCCTGTGGCGCCGCACCGGCTTGTTCGGCGGCCTGTCGCGGGCGGACCGGCAGGCCGTCGGCGACGCGCTTGCGGCGGTCGGCCTCACCGGTTTCGAGCGGCGCGCCATCGGCACGCTGTCGGGCGGCCAGATGCAGCGCATGCTCTTCGCCCGCCTGCTGGTGCAGGATGCCCGCGTCATCCTGCTCGACGAGCCCTTCACCGCCATCGATGCGCGGACCTGCGCCGACCTGCTCGACCTCGTCCGTCGTTGGAACGCCGAGCAGCGCACCGTCGTCGCCGTGCTCCATGACATGGAGACGGTGCGGCAGGCCTTCCCGCGCTCGCTTCTCCTGGCACGGCGCGCCATCGCCTGGGGCCACACCGCCGATGTGCTGACGCCCGAGAACATGCTGGCGGCGCGGCGGATGACGGAAGCCTTCGACGACCACGCCGACATCTGCACCGAAGCGGCCTGACGGGTCCCATGTACGACCTCCTGATCGGCCCCTTCGTCGAATTCGAGTTCATGCGCCGTGCGCTGGTCGGCGCCGTGGCCCTGTCACTCGGCGGCGCCCCGGTCGGCGTGTTCCTCATGCTGCGACGCATGTCGCTGATGGGCGACGCCATGGCCCATGCGATCCTGCCGGGCGCTGCAGCCGGCTATCTCCTCTTCGGCCTCGCCCTGGTGCCGATGACGCTCGGGGGCATCGCCGCGGGCTTTGCCGTGGCGCTCACCGCCGGCCTCGTCGCCCGCTTCACGGCGCTGAAGGAGGATGCCTCGCTCGCCGCCTTCTACCTGATGTCGCTCGCCCTCGGCGTCACCATCGTCTCGCTGCGCGGCTCCAACGTGGATCTCTTCCGCGTGCTCTTCGGCTCCGTGCTGGCGCTCGACGACCCAACGCTCATCCTCGTCGCCCTCATCACCACGGTGACGCTGTTCGCCCTGGCCCTGCTCTGGCGGCCCCTCGTCCTCGACTGCGTCGATCCCGGCTTCCTCCGGTCGGTGTCGCGATCGGGCGCGCCGGCCCATCTCGTGTTCCTGGCGCTGGTGGTCCTCAATCTCGTCGCGGGGTTCCACGCCCTTGGAACGCTGCTGGCCGTGGGCCTGATGATGCTGCCGGCGATTGCCGCCCGGTTCTGGGCGCGCGACGTGACCAGCCTCGTCGCCATGGCGGTCGGGTTCGGCATCGTTGCGGGCTATGCAGGGCTAACGTTATCTTATAACATGTCTCTGCCGTCGGGCCCGTCGATCGTCCTCATGGCGGGGGTGATCTACCTGGTGTCGCTGGTCTTCGGCCCGCGGGGCGGCCTCGTGCCGACCTACTGGCCGGCCCGGCACCGCGCGGCCTGACCTCATCGGGGATCCCACCGCATGATCACGCGCCGCAGCGCCGTTTCGGCCCTTCTCGCCACTCCTGTCCTTGTCAGCCGTGTCTCCGCGCAGGCAGCCGCCCTGCCAGTGGTCGCGACCTTCTCGATCCTCGGCGATCTCGTCCGCCAGGTCGGCGGCGACCGTGTCGCGGTCACCAGCCTGGTCGGCCCCGACGGCGACGCCCATTCCTATTCGCCGACGCCGGCCGATGCCCGCGCCCTTGCCGCAGCGCGGGTGATCTTCGCCAACGGGCTCGGCTTCGAGGGCTGGATGACCCGCCTCGTCCGCTCCTCCGGCAGCCGGGCGCAGCAGGTCACCGTGAGTTCCGGCGTGACCCCGCTCAAGGCCGAGGGTGGGCACAGCCATGGTCACGGCCATGGCCATTCGCATGGCGCGAACGACCCCCACGCCTGGCAGGACGTCGCCAATGCGAAGCTCTACGTGAAGGCGATTGCCGACGGCCTCGCGGCGGCCGACGCCGCCAATGCCGGTGCCTATGCGGCACGGGCCCAGGCCTACACCGCCGAACTGGATGTGCTGGACAAGGAGATCCGCGCCCGCATCGGCGCCGTGCCGCGCGACCAGCGCCGCATCCTCACCACCCATGACGCCTTCGCCTATTTCGCCCGGGCCTATGAGGTCGACTTCCTCGCCCTGCGCGGCGTCTCGTCGGAGGCAGAGCCCTCGCCGCGCGAGATCGGCGCGGTGATCCGCCAGATCCGCGACCGCAAGGTGCGGGCGCTGTTCATGGAGAACATCTCCGATCCCCGCGCCATCCAGCGCATTGCCGCGGAAACCGGCGCCCGGATCGGCGGCAAGCTCTATTCCGACGCCCTGTCCCCGGCCGATGGTCCCGCCGCCACCTATGCCGCGATGATGCGGCACAATGCCGGCCAGATCGCCGGTGCCCTGGTGCAGGGCTGAGAGCCCATTCCGCGCAGGCCAACCCTCGCCTATATGATGGCCAGCCCCTTTCGGCCGATGGAACGATCATGACCGACGCCTCGCTCACGACCAGCCAGCTGCAGAAGATCCCGGTCACCGTGCTGACCGGCTATCTCGGCGCCGGCAAGACGACGCTGCTCAACCGCATCCTCAGCGAGAACCACGGCAAGCGCTTCGCCGTCATCGTCAACGAGTTCGGCGAGATCGGCATCGACAATGACCTCGTTGTCGGCGCCGACGAGGAAGTCTTCGAGATGAACAACGGCTGCATCTGCTGCACCGTGCGCGGCGACCTGATCCGCATCATCGAGGGCCTGATGCGGCGCAAGGGCAAGTTCGACGCGATCATCGTCGAGACGACCGGCCTCGCCGATCCGGCGCCGGTGGCGCAGACCTTTTTCGTCGACGAGGAGGTCGGCGCCAAGTCGTTCCTCGACGCGGTGGTGACGGTGGCCGATTCCAAGTGGCTGCTCGACCGCCTGAAGGATGCGCCGGAGGCGAAGAACCAGATCGCCTTCGCCGACGTCATCCTGCTCAACAAGACCGACCTCGTGACCCCTGCGCAGCTGCGCGAGGTGGAGGCCCGCATCCGCGCCATCAACCCCTATGCGGTGCTGCACCGGACGCAGAAATGCGCCGTGCCGCTCGATGCGGTGCTGGCCCGCGGCGCCTTCGATCTCGAGCGCATCCTCGAGATCGAGCCGGCCTTCCTCGACCGCGGCGATGGTCATCATCACCACGACCATGATCACCACCATGACCGCCACCACGGGCATGATCATCATCATGACCACGGGCACGATCATGGCCATGATCATGGGCACGACCATCACCACCACGATCACGACCATGCCTGCGGGCCGGATTGCGACCATCCGAGCCATGGCGGCCTGAAGCACTATCACGACGAGCACATGCAGTCGGTGTCGCTGCGCACCGACACGCCGCTCGACCCCGACAAGTTCTTCCCGTGGATCCAGGACCTGACCCAGGTCGAGGGGCCGAAGATCCTGCGCTGCAAGGGCATCGTCGCCTTCAAGGACGACCCCGAACGCTTCGTCTTCCAGGGCGTCCACATGATCCTCGACGGCGACCACCAGCGCGCTTGGAAGGAGGACGAGAAGCGGGAGAGCCGCCTCGTCTTCATCGGCCGCGACCTGCCGATCGACAAGATCCGCAAGGGCTTCGAGGGCGTGACGGCGTGAGCGACGGGGCGATCAGGCGCCTGAGACTCGGCTCCGGGCTCGTCCTCTTCGCCTATATCCTCAGCCACCTCATCAACCACAGCCTCGGCATCATCTCGCTCGATCATGCCGAGGCGGGTCTGCGCCTCGCCATGAAGGTGTGGCACAGCCTGCCGGGCACCGTGGTGCTTTACGGCGCCGCGGCGGTTCACTTCCTGCTGGCGCTGCGCACGCTCGCCCTTCGCCGCCACTGGCGGCTGCCGCTGATCGAGGTGGTCCGCCTCGCCTCGGGCCTGACGCTGCCGCTGCTGCTCATCGGCCATGTCATGGCGACGCGCATGACACAGGTCCTCTTCGACATCCCGCAATCCTATGGCCGCACCGTCGCCAATCTCGCGGTGTCGGGCGCGGAGGGCTGGCAGCTCGCGCTGCTCGCGCCGGGCTGGCTGCATGGGTGCCTCGGCTTGTGGATCACGCTGCGGCGGCAGGACTGGGCGCGTCGCGCCCGCCATGCCCTCGCCGCCGTTGTCGCCGCCCTGCCGGCGCTGGCGGGCTACGGGTTCCATCGCATGGTCGCCGAGGCAACCGCGTTGATGCCGGCGGGACTGCCGCCCGCCGCCGACCAGAGGGTCCTGCTGGCCGCCTGGCACAGCAACCTCGTGCGCGGCTACATTGCCCTGATCCTCGTCGCCATCATCGGCGGGCAGATCTACCAGCGGCTGGTCGCCCGGACCGCTGCCACGGAATGATCACAGTCCACGGCGGAACGCGATCAGGTTCCTGACGTTGTTGCAGCGAGGCCCCACCCGGCGGCCATCCCACTGCGACAATTCAAGGATTCCCCCATGAAGACCATCCTCATGGCTTCGGCCATCGCGCTTGCCGCCAGCACTTCCGCCTTCGCCCAGGCGGGCGAATCCCCGACGCGCGTGCCCGACCCGACCTCCGTCACCGGCAGCGTCGGCGTCTCGGTCGAACAGCAGCGCGCCGTCCGCACCTACTGGCAGGCCGAGCGTCCGCGCGCCACGGTTCTCCCGAACGGCGTCGTCGTCTCGCGTGGCGCTGTGCTCCCCGAGGCCGTCGAGCTGCGGACGTTCCCGGCCGAGGTCGGCATCACGCAGTACCGCTACGTCGTGGTCGGCGACAATCTCTACCTGGTGAACCCGTCCGACCGCCGCATCGTCCAGGTCATCGAGTAACCCACGACCCGCGGGCTGATCGGCCCGTCCCTCCCGATCGGACCGCAGCGCCCGGCCTTGTGCCGGGCGCTTCTGCGTCGTCAGGCGGTCACTCGACCTTCCACGGGAAGGTCCAGGTCTCGGTGAGGGCCTTGGTGCCGGTGCGCAGGAAGGCGCGCAGGTCGGCGGTCTGGCCGGCCTCGCCCACCACGTCGATGCCGGCGCGGAAACCGCGGGTCTGCGGGTTCGGTATCAGGAAGGTCCGGGTGATGCGGGCATTGGTCGCCGAGGGCACGACCTGCACCGTGTCCGGATGGTTCAGGTGATATTCGAGGTCGCCACCGACGAAATCGACGATGAAGCGGGTGGCATTGGAGGGCGCCTGCTCGCCGGAGCCGAGGGCGATCGGCTTGGTGCGGAACGTGTTGAGCGCAAAGCCGCCGGGATGCAGCCGGCCCTCCGTCATGGTCGAGACGACGCGATAGGCGAAGGTCAGCGTCTGCCCCTGGTCGACGGCGCGGTTCGGCACCCAGTAGGCGACGATGTTGTCGTTGGTCTCGTCGGTGGTCGGGATCTCGACCAGCTCGACCCGGCCATCGGCGAAGCCCTCGCGTGGCTCCACCCAGTAGCTCGGCCGCAGCTCGTAGTTCAGGTCGAGGTCCTGGTAGTGCTCGAAGATGCGGTCGCGCTGCATCAGGCCGAAGCCGCGGACCTGCCGGTCGGCGAATTGCGACACCTCGACCTGGCGCGGGTTGCGCAGGGGGCGCCACAGCCATTCGCCGGTGTCGGAATGGATCAGCAGGCCGTCGGAATCGTGCAGTTCGGGGCGGTAGTCGTCGAAGAAGCGGCGATCGTTCTCGGCGTAGAAGAACATCGAGGTCAGCGGCGCCACGCCCAGCTTCGGGATGGCGCGGCGGGGGAAGAGGGTGCAATGGACGTCCAGCACCGTCTCCTGGGCCGGGAAGACGGTGAAGCGGAAGGCGCCGGTCAGGCTCTCGCCGTCGAGCAGGGCGTAGATCTGGCAGGACTGCGCCTCGGCCGAGGGTGTCTCCACCCAGAATTCGCGGAAGACCGGGAATTCCTCCTGGCCGGGGCCTGCCGTGTTCACGGCAATGCCGCGGGCCGAGAGGCCATATTTCTGGCCGCGCCCGAGGAAGCGGAAATAGCTCGCCCCGAGGAAGGAGATGAGCTCGTCATGCACCCGCGGGTCGTTCAGCGGGTGGTGGATGCGGAAGCCGGCAAAGCCGAGATCGACGGGCAGCGGCCGCTCGAAGCGGTTGCGGCCATAGTCGAAGAGGGCGGCGGCATAGGGGATCGGCGTCGCGATGCCCTCGCGGATGACGTTCACCACCACCGGCGTGCGGTAGATGAAGCCGAGGTGGAACATCTGCATCCGGAACGGGCCACCGCCCTGCTGCAGCAGCGAGCGGTCGGGCCGGAAGCGCAGGTCCCGGTACTGGTCGAAGTTCATGCCGGTGAGAGAGGCCGGCAGGTCGTTGCGCGGCGCCTCGTAGGGCAGGGCGGCGAGATCGCGGGCGCGGCGGACGACGTCGTCATAGACGAAGCGCGACTGCGGCTGGGGCGAGGCGGGTGCCGCGGGCGGCTGGCCGCCGGGCTGCTGCGCCTGGGCGAGGGCGGGCCAGGAGAGGCTGGCTGCGGCGAGAAGCTTCAGGGCGTCGCGGCGGGCGAAGGTCGGCAGTCGCATGAGGCCTCGGATACCTGGTACGCGCTGCCACCGGCAGCCCCGGCGACATGCGACCTTCCCGCGCGCGCCGTCAAGGGGCCGTCACAGTGACCGTTGCCGCAGCGGGCGGACGCAGGCGGCGCATCGCTGTCCTCCGCCCGGCTGGGTTGCGGCGCCGGGAGCGCCTTGCCAGTCTGCCGGCGACAGCGAAGGAGAAGCGCGGATGGCGCCGAAGAACATCCTGGACATGACCGGCCGCGTGGCGCTGGTGACCGGAGCCGGCACCGGCCTCGGCGCCCGGTTCTGCATGGCGCTGGCCGAGCATGGCGCCGCCGTGGCGGCGGTCGCGCGACGGGCCGAGAAGGTCGAGGCCGTGGCCGAGGCGATCCGCAAGGCCGGCGGACGGGCCATCGCGGTGTCAGGCGATGTCACCGACAGCGCGTCCATCAAGGCCGCCTTCGACGCGGCGGAGAAGGCCTTCGGAACGGTCGATGCCGTCGTGGCCAATGCCGGCATCGCCGTGCCGGGACGGGCCGTCGAGATTTCTGACGAGGACTGGCGCAAGACCATGGCGACCAATCTCGACGGCGTCTTCTACACGGCGCGCGAGGCCGCCCAGCGCCTCCTCAAGGCGGGCAAGCCCGGCGCCATCGTCAACATCGCCTCGATCCTCGGCTATGGCGTCGGCAAGGGCAACGCCTCCTATGCCGTGTCCAAGGCCGCCGTCATCCAGATGACCCAGGCGCTGGCGATCGAATGGGCCTTCAAGAACATCCGCGTGAACGCCATCGCCCCCGGCTATGTCGTCACCGACATCAACCGCGACTACCTCACCAGCGGCAAGGGCGCGGAGATGACGCGCGAGATCCCGGTCGGCCGCTTCGGCCGCGAGGAAGATCTCGACGGCGCGCTGCTGCTGCTCCTGTCGAACGCGGGCGCCTTCATGACCGGCACGACGGTCACCGTCGACGGCGGCCAGCGCATCGGCCTTCGCGGCTCCTGATCCCCCTTCCCAACCGGACAAACGCCATGATCATCGACGAACGCACCTATACGTGCCACCCCGGCAAGGTGAAGGCCTTCCTGGAGGTCTATGAGCGGCTGGCGAAGCCGATCCAGTGGCCGCTTCTCGGCGACCCCATCGGCTTCTTCGTCAGCGACATCGGCACCCTGAACCAGGTCGTGCACATGTGGCGCTACGACAGCATGGCCGACCGCGAGCAGCGCCGCGCCAAGCTCGCCACGGCGGCCGGCTGGGGCGCCTATCTCGATGCGGCGACGCCGTTCCTGGTGAAGATGGAGAACCGCATCCTGGTTCCCACCGCCTTCTCCCCGATGAAGTGACCTGACATCATGACCAAGCCCATGAACGGGGCCGAGAGCCTCGTGCGGACCCTCGTTGCCGGCGACGTGACGGTGGCCTTCACCAATCCCGGCACGTCCGAGATGCATTTCGTCGCCGCGCTCGACCGCGTCGACGGGATGCGTTGTGTGCTCTGCCTGCACGAAACGGTCACCACGGGCGCTGCCGACGGCTATTACCGCATGACCGGCAAGCCGGCCTCGACCCTGCTCCATCTTGGCCCCGGCCTCGGCAATGCGCTGGCGAACCTGCACAATCTCAAGCGCGCCCGCTCCGGCGTCGTGAACATCGTCGGCGAGCACGCGACCTATCACCGCGCGTTCGACGCCCCGCTGACCTCGGACATCGAGGGCATCGCCGGGACCATGTCGCACTGGGTGAAGACCTCGACCTCGGCGAAGGAGGTCGCGGCCGATGGCGCCGAGGCGATCCGTGTGGCGATGGACCCGCCGGGCAAGATCGCCACCCTGATCCTTCCCGCCGACACCGCCTGGACCGATGGCACCGGCCCTGCCGCCATCGCCGCGCCCGCCGTGCCGTCGAAGGTCGCCGAGGATGCGGTGGAAGCCGCCGCCCGCGCCATCGAGGCCGGTGGCCGGCCGCTCATCGTCATGGGCACCCGCGCCGTGCGCGAGAAGCCGATGATCCATGCCGCGAAGATCGTCGCCAAGACCGGCGCGCAGATCCGCGCCGAGGGCTCCAATGGCCGTATCGAGCGCGGCGTCGGCCGGATGCCGCTGGAGCGCGTGCCCTATCCGGTGGACGTGGCGCTGGCCGCCACCAAGGGCGTCACGCATCTCATCCTCGTCGGCGCCAAGGCGCCGGTGGCGTTCTTCGCCTATCCGGGCAAGCCCTCGATCCTCTATCCGCCCGAGGCGGAGGTCGTCACGCTGGCGCATTTCCACGAGGATGCCGAGGACGCACTCGCCCGCCTCGCCGAGCGCCTCGGCGCGGACAAGGCGGTGCCGGTGCTGAACCAGCCGAAGCGCCCGGACCTGCCGAAGGGGGCGCTGACCCAGGATTCGGTCGCCGCCGTCATCGGTCATCTCCTCCCGGAGAACGCCATCGTCACCGACGAATCGGTCACGACGGGCCGCAACTTCTTCAAGGACACCCACGGGGCTGCGCCGCATGACTGGCTGTCGCTCACCGGCGGCGCCATCGGCGAGGGCCTGCCGCTCGCCGTGGGCGCAGCGGTGGCCTGCCCAGACCGCAAGGTGGTGGCGCTGCAGGCCGATGGCTCCGGCATGTATTCGCTGCAGGCGCTGTGGACCATGGCGCGCGAGAAGCTCGACGTGACCGTCTGCATCTGGGCGAATCGCGCCTATGCTATCCTCAAGGGCGAACTCGCCAATGTCGGCGCGGAGAACCCGGGCCGGAAGGCGCATGACATGCTGTCGCTGGGCGATCCCGACCTCGACTGGGTGAAGCTCGCCGCCGGCATGGGCGTCGAGGGGACGCGGGTCGAGACGGCAGAGGCCTTCGCCGACGCCTTCGCCGCCGCCAACCGCCGCAAGGGGCCCTTCCTCATCGAGGTGCTGCTCTGAGCCGCCGGTCGCACGTCAGGCCGGTCGCCCGCGCGTGACGGAAGCCTCCGCCACGCCTGGTTTCCCGCGTCGCTTCCTGTCGCTGATGGGGGAGGCGGGCTGGCGCACGGTCCTGCACGTCCTGCCCTATGCGGTCGCCTGCGGGGTGATCACCGAGGGGACGCTGAGCCTGCGGCTGACGCTGCCCTGGAAGCTGCCCATGGTGGCGCTGGTGCTCGCCAGCCTGTTCATCGCGGTGTTGCTCGCCGCCCATGTCGCCAGCCTGAGGCTGGCTGTCCGGCGGGGGCGGGAGCCGGCGCCGATCCGCCATCTCTTCCGCCGGGCCTGGCGCATTGGGGTTGAGAGCGCAACGATCGGACTGATCGCCGCCATCGCGGCGTTGGCGCTGGTGGGCGTGCTCGACCTCGTCATCGCGGCGGCGCCGCCATCCGAAGGAGCGGGCTGGCCGCAGACGATTCTCCGGGCCATCGCCACGCTCTCGGGCCTTGCGGCGCTGCTGGTCATCCTGGCGGGGGCGACGGCCCTGGCAGGCTCGACCTATGGCGCGGTCGTGGGGCTGGCCGATGCGGGCCGCCGCCTGTTCACCCTCTCCGAGCGCACCACGGCGATCATCTGCACCGCCATCGTCGCAGGCACCCTGCTCGCCATCGTGGCGACGCGGCTGAGCGTCACGATCGAGGCCGGTCCGCCGATCATCGTCGCGGCGCTCGCCAAGGCTGCCGGGTTCCTGGCTGTCATCGTGCCGCTGGGCGCGGGGGCGGCGCTGCTCGCCGAGGACTGAGCGGCCACGAAAAAGGGCCGGCGCTGGCGCGACGACCCCTCGGTGAACCGTTCATGCGGGAACGAATGTCAGGCCTGGCCTTCCTTGCGGCGCAGGCGGACAACAACGTCGACGCGGGCGACCTCGTAGCCCTCGGGGGCCTCGGGCAGCTTGTCCACGCCGATATGCGGACCGGGAATATCGAAGACGGTGGTCTCACCCTCGACGATGAAATGGTGGTGGTCCGACAGGTTGGTGTCGAAATAGGCCTTGGAGCCATCCACCGCGATCTCGCGCAGCAGGCCAGCCTCGGTGAACTGGTGCAGCGTGTTGTAGACGGTGGCGAGCGAGACGGGCACGCGGGCCTTTGTGGCCTCGTCGTAGAGCATCTCGGCGGTGACGTGACGATCGCCCTTGGCGAAGAGGATCCAGCCGAGCGCCATGCGCTGGCGCGTCGGGCGCAGGCCCACCTCGCGCAGCATGGTGCGAACGTCGTGGATCGGGCAGCCGGTCTTCTGCAGCAGCGTCACGCGCTCCTGCGCCGAAAGCTTGGCGCCATCGGCCTGCGCCGCATCCTGATAGGTCACGTCAATGAGCGTGCGGATCGTCATGGCTCCTGTTTTATGTGCGAGGCGGCGAATTTGCAAGGCATTCGCAACCCGTAAGGATCCGGACTGCAACCATGAGGCGGTGTTCCCTGCCGGAAACCCCGCGTGACGGATGCATACCAAGGGCCTTTTGCCCCTCCCGTACCCCTGTGTTAGACAGCACCCCCACCCCGGCCGCCATGTGCGGCCCCCAAAGGAATGCGGACAGTCCAGGCGATGAGCGAGCGCAAGTCGAGTTTCACCTATGAAGAGCTTCTGGCCTGCGGGCGTGGCGAGCTCTTCGGGCCGGGAAATGCGCAGCTCCCCCTCCCGCCCATGTTGATGTTCGACCGCATCACCTCGATCGGCGAGGACGGCGGCGCCAACAACAAGGGCCATGTCGTCGCCGAATTCGACATCAAGCCCGACCTCTGGTTCTTCCCCTGCCATTTCCAGGGCGATCCGGTCATGCCGGGCTGCCTTGGCCTCGATGCCCTCTGGCAGCTCACCGGCTTCCACCTCGGCTGGCTCGGCCTTCCCGGCCGTGGCCGGGCGCTGGGCGTCGGCGAGGTGAAATTTTCCGAGCAGGTGCTGCCGACCACCAAGAAGGTCGTCTACGGCGTCGATTTCAAGCGCGTGTTCAAGTCCAAGCTGGTGCTCGGCATCGCCGATGGCTGGCTGGAAGCGGACGGAAAGCGCATCTACGAGGTCAAGGACATGCGGGTCGGTCTTTTCACCACCGCCTGACGTCCCCACCTAGGTCCGAGGGCCCCCGAGGCCCCGCAACATCAAGAGGCCCTCATGCGCCGCGTCGTCGTCACCGGAATGGGCATCGTCTCCTCCATCGGCAACAACACCAACGAGGTGCTCGCCTCGCTGCGGGAAGCCAAGAGCGGCATCGCCCTCGACCCGTCCTTCGTGGAGCACGGCTTCCGCTCGCAGGTGTCGGGGACGCCCACCCTCGATCCGACCACCATGCTCGACCGCCGCGCCATGCGCTTCCACGGCGGCGGTACGGGCTGGAATCACATCGCCATGGACCAGGCGATCCTCGATGCGGGCCTCGAGGTCGGCGAGATCTCCAACGAGCGCACCGGCATCATCATGGGCTCGGGCGGTCCGTCCACCCGTGCGCTGATCGACGCCTATGAGAAGGCCAAGGAGAGCGGCAATTCCAAGCGCGTCGGCCCCTTTGCCGTGCCGAAGGCCATGTCATCGACCGCCTCGGCGACGCTCGCCACCTGGTTCAAGATCAAGGGCGTGAACTATTCGATCTCCTCGGCCTGCGCGACGTCGAATCACTGCATCGGCAATGCCGCCGAGATGATCCAGTGGGGCAAGCAGGACATCGTCTTCGCCGGCGGCTGCGAGGAACTGGACTGGACGCTCTCGGTGCTCTTCGATGCCATGGGCGCCATGTCGACCAAGTACAACGACCGGCCCTCGACCGCCTCCCGCGCCTATGACGCGAACCGCGACGGCTTCGTCATCGCTGGCGGCGCCGGCGTGGTGGTGCTGGAGGAGTACGAGCACGCCAAGGCGCGCGGCGCGAAGATCTATGCCGAGATCGCCGGCTATGGCGCGACCTCCGACGGCTACGACATGGTCGCCCCCTCGGGCGAGGGCGCGGTGCGCTGCATGCGCATGGCGCTGGAGGGCGTCGGTCCGAAGGTCGACTACATCAATCCGCACGGCACCTCGACCCCGGTGGGCGACGTCAGGGAGATCGAGGCGATCCGCGAGGTCTTCGGCGGCGCCGACAAGAGCCCGCCGATCTCCGCCACCAAGTCGCTGACCGGCCACTCGCTCGGCGCGACCGGCGTTCAGGAGGCGATCTATTCGCTGCTGATGATGAACAACGGCTTCATCTGCGAGAGCGCCCATATCGAGGAACTCGACCCGGAGGTCGCCGACATGCCGATCGTCCGCCAGCGAATCGACAATGCCAATCTCGGCGTGGTCGTGTCGAATTCCTTCGGTTTTGGCGGCACCAACGCCACGATCGTGCTGAAGAACGTCGACGCTTGAGGACGGCCTCGCCGTCCGCCAAGCTGTCACCGGATGGTCGCAGTGGCGTGGCACAGGGGACGGATCGTCCCCTGAATCGTGAACGCCCATGTGGACTGACCGGTTTGCGCATCCCCGCCTCAGGGTCGTCGGTCGCGGCCCGGAGGCTGACCCCGAATCCAGGAGCTCGCGCGTGAGCGGATTGATGAAGGGCCGTCGTGGCCTGATCATGGGAGTGGCGAACGACCATTCCATCGCCTGGGGCATCGCCCGCACGCTGGCCGCCCATGGCGCCGAGCTCGCCTTCACCTACCAGGGCGACGCGCTGGGCAAGCGCGTGAAGCCACTGGCCGAGAGCATCGGCTCGACGATGGTGCTGCCCTGCGATGTCGAGGACGTGGCGACGGTGGATGCCACCTTCGCCCGGATCGGCGAGACCTGGGGTGGGCTGGACTTCGTCGTCCACGCCATCGGCTTCTCCGACAAGAGCGAGCTCAAGGGCCGCTATGCCGACACCACCCGCGAGAACTTCTCGCGGACCATGGTCATCTCCTGCTTCTCGTTCACGGAAGTCGCCAAGCGCGCCGTGCCGCTGATGCAGCCGGGCGGCACGCTGCTGACGCTGACCTATGGTGGCTCGACCCGCGTCATGCCGAACTACAACGTCATGGGCGTCGCCAAGGCCGGCCTCGAGGCGTCGGTCCGCTATCTCGCCGCCGATTTCGGCCCGCTCGGCATCCGCGTCAACGCGCTGTCGCCCGGCCCGGTGCGGACGCTGGCCGGCGCCGGCATCTCGGACGCGCGGCTGATGTTCAACTTCCAGAAGCGCCACGCGCCGCTGCGGCGGACCGTCTCGCTGGACGATATCGGCGGCTCGGCGCTCTACCTGCTGTCGGATCTGTCGGGCGGCGTCACCGGCGAAGTGCACCATGTCGATTCCGGCTACAACATCATCTCCATGCCCCGCCCCGAGGCGCTGAAGACGCTGGATGCGGCGGAGCAGGCGGTGGAAGACGCGGCCGGTCGCCGTGCCGGCGAGGCCGCCGAGTAAGCCTCTCCAGCAGTCCCCGAGACATTGCGAGCCCGCCTGCGAAAAAAAATCGCGGCGGGCTCGAACCTTTTTCGCGGTCACGGAGACCCATGGATATCAGGGGCAGATGAGCCCCTCAGATCCAAAAGGGGAACCGCCATGAACCGCTTCAAGACCTTCGCTCTCGCCGCCGCCGCCGTCGCCACCCTGTCGGTCGGCATCTCCTCCCAGGCCGAGGCCGGCCCGTGGCACCGCCGCCACATCGGCTGGGGCGTCGGCGCCCTCGCCACGGGTGTGATCGTCGGCGGCGCCATCGCCGCGGCCAACTCCCGCGCCTACGCTTCCGAGTGCTACCTGACCCGCCGCTGGGTCGAGACCCCCTACGGCATGGAGCGCCGCACGGTCCGCGTCTGCGAGTGATCGCAACCCGCGAAACGCCGACAGCGCACCGACCTCCAAAACTGCGATGTCTGCGGAAGCCCCGGCCATGCACCGGGGCTTTTCGCCGTCTGTGGCTCAGCGCGGCAGGGCCAGCAGGTCTTCGTGGCCGACATGGCAGGTGACGCCGGCCCGGCGTGCCGCCAGCCAGGCGTCGATCTCGGCCTGCGGCACCCGGCCCGTTTCGCTCACAGCGCCGGCAAAGCCGGTGACGAGCTCGCGGGCGAGGTCGCGGAAGGCCTCATCGAGACGCCAGGGGCTCGGCGCCCGCTCCACCGCGTAACCCGAGGCCGCGAAGGCCTCCGCCATGGCGGCTGTGGCGCGCGGGCCGGCGGCCGGCCCAAAGCCCTTGTCGGTGCCCTGATGGGCATGGAAGGCGGCGAGCATGGCCGCATCGGCGGGATGCGGCGGGTCCCAGCGCTCGGTGCCGTCATAGGTCAGCACCGTGTAGAGCGGCAGCGCCCTTGCGGCGAGGACCGCGACGAAACGGGCGATCCAGGCCTCCGAGACGAGATCGAACAGGGCTGCCGCCGTCACGAGGTCCGTGCTCTCGGGAAAGACCCCATCGAGGTCGCCGTTGAGGTCGGCCTGGTGGAAGGAGACGGTGAGCACTTTCGCGCCTTTGGAGAGGACGAGGGCGGTGCCCGCCTCCTCGGCCCGGTCGGCCCAGGCGGCAAGGCGCTGGCGCGCGGCCGCGAGAAGCACCGGATCGTAGTCGACGAGCCGCCAGCTCTGCCGGTCCGGCAGGGCGCGCCAGGTGCCGCGCAGGTTGGAGCCGGCGCCGCAGCCGAGGTCGACGACGCTGACCTGGTCGCGGTCGCCGAACTGGGTCGCGAGCCGCGACAGGAGATGGGCGGAGCGGGCGGCATGATCGGCCGGTTCACGCAGCGCCAGCCAGTCGGGTGAGAAGCTCATCGCGGCGACCCCGGATGGTGGAAATGGGAAGGGGCGCCCGTCGCGAGTCCTGCGACGACGGACGCGACGATGCGGGCCGTGTCGTCCCAGCCGGGCAGGGCGCGGCCAGCCTCGAAGGACCGGGCGGCGAGGTCGGCGCGCATGCGCGGGCTCTGGATGAGGCGCGACAGGGCGGCGGAGAGGGCGAGTGCGTCGTCGGGCGGCACCTTCACCGCCGCGCCGTCCGGCACGGTCTCCGCGGCAGCTCCGCCGGTGGTGGTGATGATCGGCAGGCCGCGCGCCATGGCTTCCGCCAAAACCATGCCGTAGCCCTCGTAGCGCGAGGGCATGACGAAGAGGTCGGCCTGCGCGTAGAGGTCCTCGATCTCTGCATCGGAGATGGCGCCGGTGAGGGTGATGCGCGCCTCAAGCCCGTGGTGCCGGATCGCCTCGCGCAGCGCGGCGTGGACCTCGGGCGCGCGGTCGGTCGCCCCGGCAATCACGAGCCGCCAGGCCTCGCCCTGCAGCCGCGCCAGCGCCGCCACCAGCACGTCGTAACCCTTGCGGGCGGAGATGGCGCCGACGGTGAGGATGGTCGGCTCGCTCCGCCCGGAGCCGATCGCCCGCGGCGCGGGGGCGGTGCCAGGCTCGGCGACGGTGATGCGGTCGGCCGGCACGGCGTATTCCTCGATGAGGATGCGGCCGGTGATGCGGCTCGTCACGATGATGCGCCGGGCATGGACCAGGGCAGCGGCCTCGCTCGCCTTCAGCCGCACCGCCGTCTCGGCCGCAAGGCCGCTCTCCAGCGCCAGGGGATGATGGACCAGCGCCACGATGGGGCTCTTGGCCGAGAGGCAGATGCTCTCGGGGAGGGCGCCATAGGCCAGGCCATCGACCATGAGGACGCGGTCGGCCGGGTGGGAGACGAAGAGACCGGCCGTGCGCAGGAGCTCGTCCGGAGTGGGAAAAGGGAACGAGCCGGGCAGGGCGAGGTGGTCGAACTCGACGCCATGGGCGCTGGCGCGGGCCAGCACCTCCCGGTCATAGCGATAGCCGCCGGTGGGCGTCGCAAGGTCCCCGGGAATGGCGAAGGTCGCCGTGATCATCGCTTTGCCTGCCCGCCGCGCGTCAGGCGGCTTGCGGCAGCGGCGCCTCGAAGGTGGCGCGGGCGAGGTCATGCTCGTGCAGCGTCACGCGGATCTTGGCGAGGCCGCCGGCATCAGCGCCGAGCGCGCCCGAGCGCGCGGCCTCGGCCATGCGGTCGAAGACATATTTGCAGAGGAACTCGGTGGTGGTGAGCTTGCCGGCGAATTCCGGCAGCGTGTCGAGGTCCTGGTAGGCGAGGCGCTTCAGCGTCTTGCCGAGCACGTCGAGCGCCGCGCCGATATCGACGACCACGTTCTGCGCGGTGAGCGTCTCGCGGAAGAAGGCGACGTCGATGACGAAGCTCGCGCCGTGCTTGCCCTGGGCCGGCCCGAAGAACGGGTCGGGCAGCGAATGGGCGATCATGATGCGGTCGCGGACTTCGACGGAATACATGGGGTCTCCCACAGTCAGGTGGCACGTGGACGTTGGCCGAGGAACTGGCCGAAACGAATGAGATAGCCATCGGGATCCTGGAACATCAGTTCCCGCTGCCCGACTTCGATGTCATCTCTACGATACCAAGCGTCTCTCGGCTCACGGAATAACGGCCAGTTTCGCTGCGCCAGGGCAGCTATGGTCGGCCCCATGTCGTCCACTTCGATCTGGAGGTTGATCCCGCGGCCGTAAGGTCGCTCGAGCGGGCCACCCGTCCAGGTCTCGCCCCGAGGATGATCCGGGGGGCGCTGTTCGACGAGCATGACATGCGAGTGGCCACGCATCAGATAGGCGAAACGGTGTTCTGGGCGTTGGTAGCGGATACCGAAGCCCATGACCTCAATCCAGAAGGACAGGCTCCGGTCGATATCCCTCACGACCAGTTCTGGTACGAGGGACGGCACAAAAGCATTCGGTGGCCCGGAAACGTCAGGCATAGCGCACCGCAGTCATGAGACCATGCGCGCCGGGCTCGAGGATACGGGGCAGGGCGGCGGGCAGGTCGTCGAAGGCGACCTCGGCGGTGATGAGCTGGTCGAGGCGGTCGTCGGCGAGGAGTTCGAGCGCCTTGGCGAGACGTCTCGCATACGACCAGCGGGCGCGCCTGGATGTGGCGACCATGCCGACCTGCGAGGAGACGAGCTTCAGGCGCTTGGAGTGAAAGCCGGCGCCGAGCGGTACGGCAGGGTCCTGGTCGCCGAACCACGAGAGTTCGACGACGGTCGCCTCGTCGCCGCAGCAGGCGAGGGCGCAGGCAACGCCGCCGGAGGTCGCCGAAGCGTGGAAGGCAACATCGCAATCGGCGGGGCCATCGAGGGGCTTGGAGAACCTGACGCCGAACAGCTTGGCGAAGTCGCGGCGCGAGGGCTCCGGATCGACCAGCGTGACGTCCGTGCCGGGGATCTGCGACACGATGGCGGTGACCAGCAGGCCGAGGACGCCGCCGCCCACGACCACGATGCGATCACCGGGGCCGGCGCCGGAATCCCACACGGCGTTGAGCGCCGTTTCCATATTGGCGGCGAGGATGGCGCGGCGGGCCGGCACGCCCTCCGGCACCGGGATGACCGAGACCTTGTCCGTGGGAGCGAGGAAACGGGTCTGGTGGGGACCAAGGGTGAAGACGGTGCGGCCGACCAGCGTCTCGGGTCCGGCCTCGACCACGCCCACGGCGCAGTAGCCGTATTTCACCGGGAAGGGGAACTCGCCCTCCTGCAGCGGGCAGCGCATGCGCTCGCGCTCGGGTGCGGCAACGAGTCCGTTGAAGACGAGCCTTTCCGTGCCGCGGCTGACACCGCTATAGAGCATGCGGATCTCGGCATCGGTCGGCCGGCGTTCATCCAGCGTTGTCTCGCGCAGGTCTACGGTCCGGCGCGAGGCGTACCAGAGGGCTCGGGCGGTCGCCGCCATGTCGCATTCTCCCGCATCGCCGCCCGGACCGGGCGACGGAGGCTCATCGATGAACGATCTTTCGCCGTTTCCGGCCGCGACCGGTGAGACCCGGCCGCCCGAGGGCTCTACGACGCCGGCAGGCATCCAGTCCACGGCAGAATTGCGCCAGCGCCGGCTGATCGTCCTCGGCCTCAATGTCTCGACCTGGTTCGTGCTGAACGCGGCGGCCTGGTCGATCCTCGGTTCGGGGGGCTGGACGATCGTCGACATCGTGCTCGCGCTCGCCTTCGCCATCGCCACCCCCTGGACCGTCCTCGGCTTCTGGAACGCGCTGATCGGCCTTTGGCTCCTGCATGGCGAGAAGGATGCCATGGAGGAGGTCGCCCCCTTCGCCAAGGCGGGTGACATGCCGACGCCGCTCGGCATCCGCACCGCCGTCTTCATGACCCTGCGCAACGAGGACCCCGAGCGGGCCATCGCGCGGCTGAAGATCGTCAAGGCGAGCATCGACGCCACCGGCGAGGGCGGCCAGTTCGACTATTTCATCCTCTCGGACACCAACCGCGACGATATCGGTGAACGCGAGGCGGTGGCCGCCGCCGCCTTTGCCGCGGAAGCCGGCGAGGGGCGCGTCGTCTACCGCCGCCGCACCGTCAACACCGGCTTCAAGGCCGGCAATGTCCGCGATTTCCTCGACCGCTGGGGCGCCCGCTACGAGCTGATGCTGCCGCTCGATGCCGACAGCCTCATGTCGGGCGCGACCATCGTGAAGCATGTCCGGATGATGCAGGCCTATCCGCGGCTCGGCATCCTGCAGAGCCTCGTCGTCGGCATGCCCTCCTCCTCGGCCTTCGCCCGCATCTTCCAGTTCGGCATGCGCCAGGGCATGCGCTCCTACACCATGGGCCAGGCCTGGTGGGTCGGCGATTGCGGCCCGTTCTGGGGCCACAATGCCCTCGTGCGCATTCGGCCCTTCATGGAGCAGTGCCACCTGCCGCTGCTGGCGGGCGAGCCGCCGCTCGGCGGCCACATCCTCTCCCATGACCAGGTGGAGGCGACCTTCATGCGCCGCGCCGGCTACGAGGTGCGCGTGCTGCCCGTCGAGGAGGGCTCCTGGGAGGAGAACCCGCCGACCATCCTCGAATTCTCGCGCCGCGACGTGCGCTGGTGCCAGGGCAACATGCAGTATGTGAAGCTGCTGGATGAGCAGGGTCTCAAACCCATCAGCCGCTTCCAGCTGGTCTGGGCCATCCTGATGTTCGTCGGCGTCCCGGCCTGGACGCTCATGATCACGCTGTCGCCCTTCCTTGCCTGGCATGGGGCCAGCAGCGCCGCCTTCCCGACGACCTTCGCCGCCTTCGTCTATGTGCTGTTCTTCGCCATGTACCTGATGCCGAAGATCGCCGGCTTCGCCGATATCCTGATGACCGAGGACGGTACGGAACGCTATGGCGGGCGCGCCCGTTTCATCGGCGCTGCCGCCACCGAGCTCGTCTTCTCCTTCCTGCTCGGCGCGCTCACCTCGTTCCGGATCACGGTGTTCATGATCGGCCTCGCCTTCGGCAAGTCGGTGACCTGGGGCGGCCAGCAGCGCGACGCCATGGCGCTGTCCTGGCGCGAGGCCTGGGATGCCTTCTGGCCGCAGATGGCCTTCGGCTGGGTGATCTTCGGTCTTCTCTGGATGGCCTCGCCCGCGGCTGCGCTCTGGTCGCTGCCGCTCACCGCCGGCTTCCTCGTCGCGGTGCCCTTCGCGGTGCTCACCGCCTCGCCGGCCCTCGGCCGGCTCTTCGTCTCGACGCGCTTCTGCGGCATCCCCGAGGAGTTCGAGACGCCCGACGAAATCGCCAAGGCGCGCGCAGCATGAGCGACCTCGACCAGCGCATTGCCGAGATGGTGGCGGTGGCCCGCTCCGTCGTCACCTATCACGGCGATCCCGAAAAGCGGGCTGCCATGGACGCGCTCTACGGCCGCTTCGTGCGGCCGGGGGGCCTCGCCTTCGACATCGGCAGCCATGTCGGCGACCGGGTCGCGAGCTTCCGGCGCCTCGGCGCGCGGGTGGTGGCGCTGGAGCCCCAGCCGGGGCCTGCGGGTGTCATCGCGCGGCTCTTCGAGGGCGACGCAGGGGTCGCGCTCCGGCAGGCCGCCTGCGGCGCTTCAGCCGGCGAGATCACGCTGAAGGTCAATACCGCCAACCCCACCGTGACGACGGCCTCCGCCGCCTTCGTCGCCTCGGCAGCGGGCGCCGGCGGCTGGGAAGGCCAGGTCTGGGACCGCGAGATCACCGTGCCCTGCCTCACCCTCGACGGGCTGATCGCCGACCATGGCGTGCCGGACTTCGTGAAGATCGATGTCGAGGGCTTCGAAGCCGATGTGCTGGCGGGGCTGTCGCGGCCGATCCCGGCGCTGTCCTTCGAGTTCACGACGATCCAGCGCGACGTGGCCTTCGCCTGCCTCGACCGGCTGGCCGCGCTCGGGCCCTATCGTTTCGACGTCGCCCTCGGCGAGAGCCAGCAGATGACGTTCGGCTCTGCCATCGACCGACAGGCCATGGCCGCCCATATCGCCGACTTGCCGCACGAGGCCAATTCCGGCGACGTCTATGCGGTTCTCGTGAAGGGTTGATCCCATGCGTCTCCTCCTCGCCGCCGCAGCGCTTGCATTCGCCACGGCCGCCCGCGCGGCGAGCCTCGACGGGCTTCCGGTGGAGATCACCAATGCCTCCGAGCCGGTGCTATGCGCCGAGAAGGACAATGTCACGCTGAACCTCGCCAGCGGTGCGGTGCGCTCGTTCCGGATCGAGGCGGCGCACCCCGCCTATATCGGCTCGCTCGCCGTCGATCGCTTCGCGCCGGACTGGACCGCCTGTCCGATGAAGGAGGAGGCGCTGGCCCAGCCCATGCCGCAGCGCATCACCCTCTACGAGACGGTGGAGTGGCAGGTGATCGGCTATCGCGAGCAGCGCTTCTGGCGCAGCGCCGACACGACCGTGCGGGTCGGCGACCGGGTGGAGAAGGACATCCACCTGCTGCAGATCTGGTACCGGTTCCGTGACCGCGCCGAGGAGGTCCTCGTCCTCTACCCGACCGATGGCTACTGGCGCGCCCGGCCCCTGCCGCCCTCGAACCTGCGCTGGACGGCCTATGGCTCGTCGTTCCTCATCGGCCCTGTCGTGGTGGAGGGCCGGCCGATCGTGAAGCTGCGCGACGTCGCCTTCGATCCCGCCACCAAGACCTTCACGCTGACCTATCCGGACGGCAACAGCGCGACGGTGCAGCTGTCGACGCTGAACCAGGAACTGCTCGGCCTCGACGTCACCTTCGCCCGGCCGATCACCGGCGGACCCTTCGCGGCGCTGCGCTCCATGTATGTCACCGAGTTCAATGCCGACGTGGCGCGGATCGCGGTGCGCGAGAAGGATGCGCCGGGCTGGCGCGAGGAGCCGATCATGGGCTTCCGCCGGGCCAATGCCACCGACCTCTGGGCGGGGCGCCTCTCGGCGTCGCGGCACAATACCTCGGCGCCCGACATGGTGTTCAACGCCTTCCGGGCCGAGCCGCCCAAGGCCTCCGAGCCGCGGATCGAGCGCTGACGTAGCGTTTCTCCGGTCAGCGCGGCCCATGGGAACGCCGGCGCTCACCGGACGTTCAGGTTTGTCGGACTACATTACCAGTCCTTCTCCATCCTCTCTCGAGGTTCGACTTCATGCATCGTCGCATCCGCAAGGCCGTGTTTCCGGTCGCCGGTCTCGGCACGCGTTTCCTGCCCGCCACCAAGGCCATTCCGAAGGAGATGCTGACGGTCGTGGACCGGCCGGTGATCCAGCATGTCGTCGATGAGGCGCGCGAGGCGGGCATCGAGCATTTCGTCTTCGTCACCGGCCGCAACAAGCAGGTGATCGAGGATCATTTCGACAAGGCCTTCGAGCTCGACACGACGCTGGCCGCGCGCAACAAGACCGCCCAACTCGAGGAGCTGAAGCGCGATCTGCCGGCCGCCGGCGCCACCTCCTTCACCCGCCAGCAGGAGCCGCTCGGGCTTGGCCATGCCGTCTGGTGCGCCCGCGATATCGTCGGCGACGAGCCTTTCGCGCTGCTGCTGCCGGATATGCTGCACCTCGCCAAGTCTGGCTCGAAGGGCTGCATCGCCGCGATGATCGAGGCCTACAACGCCACCGGCGGCAATTACGTCGCCGGCTACGAGGTGCCGGACAGCGAGACGCACCAGTACGGCATCATCGGCAAGGGCAAGGCGGCCGCAGCCGGCGCCTATGAGATCGCCGCGATGGTCGAAAAGCCGCCGAAGGGCACCGCGCCCTCCAATGTCGCCATTTCCGGCCGCTACATCCTGCAGCCGGAGATCTTCAAGATCCTGGAGACCCAGGAGCGCGGCGCGGGCGGCGAGATCCAGCTGACCGACGGCATGCTGAAGCTGAAGGACCGCCAGCCCTTCTTCGGCTTCACCTTCGACGGCGAGATCCACGATACCGGCACGAAGCTCGGCTTCCTCACCGCCAACCTCGCCTATGCGCTGCGCCGCGACGACCTGTCCGGCCCGCTGAAGGCCGAGATCGCCCGTCTCAAGGTCTGATCCCGCGCGCTAGCGCTGGAGCCTCAGGCCGAGGAGGAAGACGTTGGCGGAATAGCTGGCGTCGGCGGTGTTCGACTGCAGGGTCTCGCGGCGGATCTCGCCGCGGATCTGCAGGGCACGCGAGGCCCGGTAGACGAGGCCGAGGGAGGCCACCGTGCGCTGGTCGACGCGGCTCGTGCCGCGATAGGTGTCGTGGCCATAGGCGAACCGCGCCGTGCCCACCAGCCAGCGCCGGAACGCATGTTCCAGCTCCACCGCCGCATCACGCTTCTCGATGCCCGAGGCGCCCGTGGTGAAGCTCTCGTCGATGGTGGAGCGCGCGGTGAAGCGGACGGTGGTCAGCGCCGTCATTGCCCAGACCAGCGAGGCATCGAGGACCGGCACGGCAATGTCGCCGAAGGTCGGGTCGAGATTGTCGCGCCGCAGGTAACCGGCCGAGATTTCGCCGGTCAGCAGCCGCGTCAGCTCGAAGGTCGTGCCGACGCGGAACGTCACGCTGGACGAGCCCTGCAGCGTGCCGCCGCTCGACAGGCGCTGGTCAAAGCGCCGCTGCTCAAGCGCTGCCTCGACGAAGGGACGCAGGCCCGGCGTCAGCTCGTAGGAGGTCCTCAGCCGCCCGCCGATGGCGTTATAGTCGCGTCCGCTCTGGCTGAGCACGGTCCCGGCATTGGTGATGGCGTCGTCGTAGATGAAGCGGTCGAAGGTGCCGCGCAGCGTCACCTGCACGCGCCCGATATCCTGCACCACGCCGGCGCTGCCACCGACCTGGTGGATCAGCGGCAGGTTGCGCAGGCCGGTGGGCGAGGAGGGCAGGTTCGACGAGCCCGGCGAGTTGGTGTTCAGCGTGTAGCGCCCCTCGGTCTCGACGCGCGTGTCGCGCGCCACGTCGAGGCGGCCGGTGACGACGGCATTGACCTCCGGCCGGTTGACGCCGGGGTCGGAGAAATAGGCGGAGTAGGTGCCGCGCAGCCGCGCCGTCACCTCGTGCCGGGACCAGTCGGAGCGTGCCTGGAGCTCGCCATAGGACTGGGTGAAGAGCGAGCCGGGGCTGCCTGCCGTGAGGCGCCGCGGGTTGGAATCGTAGCCCAGCGTCGCATCCGCCGTCGGCGTGACGATGAAAGAGCCGACGCGGATGCCGGTCGGCGCGAAGGCGTCGGTCTCGGCGGGCGGCCGCCGGTCGAAGGAGATGACCTCGCCGGTGCGCGGGTCGACGACGACGTTGCGGCCGAGCGGGTTGGCGTTGGGCAGCACGCGGCCCGAGGGCTGCTGCACCCGGTTCGTGACGATGGGAACGTCGACCGGGCGACGCTGCTGCGTCGGCGGGGTGACGCCGCGCGTGCCGGAGGACAGGGCGAGCGAATCCTGGCGCGATGGTGTGAGGCTGCTCCCCGAATTGGCGCCGGTTGTCGGAGCCGGCAAGGTCCGCAGGCCGAGGTTGCGCGCATTGGCGGGGGGCTCCGGCGGCCGGCGTGGCAGCCGCCCGGTGCGGGGATTGGCGACGGGGGCGGGGCGCGAGGTTGGACGGGGCGCTGGTCGCGTCACGGGCGCAGGACCTGAAACGCCCGCTTCGGCGGCAAGGGGAGAAGGGCGCGCCGGCCGCAATGTCCACGGGGCGCGACGGGCATCGCCGCGGGCGCGTTCGCGCTGCGCGGACACCGTGCGGGATTCGCCGGGGGCGGGGGGCGGCGCATCGGTCCTGAGGCCGGCGGCCTCTGCATCGGTGCGCGGGGCCAGGCCCGAATCGGCATCCGGGGGCTCGACCGGGGCAAGGCCCTGCCAGCCCGTCTCTCCGGCCGTGTCGCTGCCGCCGGGGGGCGGGGCCGTCCGCAGGCGCTGGGCATGCGCGCTCACGCCCGCCCCGGCAAGGACGAGCGCCATCAGGCTGGCACCCCAGATGAGACGGGCGGTTCGACCCAAGACGCGCGTATCCCCCGCAAGATCGTCAACCAGAGGTAAACAACCGTGGTTAACGGGGCGTTGACGGACCCCTGCGCCGGCGGAGGTCGCCTCCCCGGCCTCACCATGCTAAGCACCGGCTCATCCGCGCCTCGCGCGACCCAAGGCCGGCCGGCGCCGGTCCATCCGACGTGACCATGGCAGACCGTTCCGCATCCTCTCCCGCCATTGCCTCGGCGCTTCGCACGCTGACCGTCGAGGCCGCCGGCCTTGCCGCGCTCAACGCCGCCCTGTCGAACGGGCTCGGCGAGCCCTTTGACGCCGCTGTGGCGTTGCTGAAGCGGGTTCAGGGCCGCGTCATCGTCACCGGCATGGGCAAGTCGGGCCATGTCGGCCGCAAGATCGCCGCGACCCTCGCCTCCACCGGCACGCCCGCCTTCTTCGTCCATCCCGGCGAGGCAAGCCATGGCGATCTCGGCATGGTGACTGCCGATGATGCCATCCTGGCGCTGTCCTGGTCGGGCGAGACGGTGGAGCTGCGCGACCTCGTCGCCTTCTCGCGGCGTTTCGCCGTCGGCCTCGTCGCCATCACCTCGGATGCCGAATCGGCGCTCGGCAAGGCGGCGGATGTGGTCCTCGCCCTGCCGCGGGCGGAGGAGGCCTGCCCCAATGGCCTCGCGCCCACGACCTCGACCCTGATGCAGCTCGCCATCGGCGACGCGCTCGCCATCGCCCTCTTGGAGGAGCGTGGCTTCACCGCAGCCGATTTCCGGACCTTCCATCCCGGCGGCAAGCTCGGCGCGGTCCTGGCACAGGTGCGCGACATCATGCATGGCGGCGCCGCCCTGCCGCTGAAGCCCATCGGCACCGCCATGAGCGAGGTGCTCATCGAGATGACGGCCAAGGGCTTCGGCTGCTGCGGCATCGTCGATCAGGCGGGGCTCCTCGCCGGCATCGTCACGGACGGCGACCTCCGGCGCCACATGAAGGGCGACCTTCTGGCGCTGCCCGTCGAGACGGTGATGACGCGCGGGCCCAAGACGGCCCGCCCGGACCAGCTCGCCAGCGAGATCCTCGATGTCATGAACCGCTCCAAGATCACCGCGCTCTTTGCGGTGGAGGGCGGCCGCCCCGTCGGCATCCTGCACCTGCACGACCTCCTGCGGGCGGGCGTGGCGTGAGCGCGTCAGCCGAACCGCGCGACATCAGGCGCGGCATGGGGCTGATGACGCTCGGCATGCTGCTCTTCGCCACCAATGACGCGCTGGTGAAGGCGCATATGGGCGCCCTCTCGGTGGCGCAGGCGCTGGGCGTGCGCGGCATCTTCGCGACCATCGGCGTCGCGGCCTTCCTCATGGCCTCGGGCACGCGCCTGACGCTGGCCGGCTACTGGCACCCGCTGGTCGTCGGACGCTCGCTGGCCGAGGGGCTGGCGGTGTTCTTTCTCTTCCAGGCGCTGTGGCGGATGCCGATCGGCGACGTGACGGCGGTCTCGCAGTCCATGCCGCTGTTCCTGCTGCCCATCGCCGTGCTGGTCCTCGGCGAGAAGGTGAGCCCGGTGCAGTGGGCGCTCGTCATCCTCGGCTTCATCGGCATCGTGCTGATCGCCAAGCCCGCCTCGGCCGGCTTCGACCCGGCCATCGGCCTCGCCATAGGCACGACCATCTGTTTCGTGCTGCGCGACGTGACCGTGAAGTTCATCCCGCCGCACATCGCCTCGGCCACCGTCACCTTCTCCACCGTCAGTGTCGTCATGGCCGCCGCGCTGGCGCTGGCGACGATCCAGGGGCTTGGCCCCATGGGCGTGAAACAGACGGGCATGCTGGGGCTCGCAGGGCTGCTGCTGGCGGCGGGGCAGGCGGCGATCATCACCGCGCTGCGCATGGCGCCGGTCTCGCAGGTCGGGCCGTTCAACTACACCAAGACCGCCTTCGCCGTGGTCATCGGCATCCTCTTCTTCGGCGAGCGGCCGGACCTCATCACCGCTGCCGGCATCGGCCTTGTCGCCCTGTCGGGCATCCTCATTGCGTCCGGGCTTGGCCGCCCCAGGGCCTGAATTCAGCGCCGGTTCAGGCACGTCGCGGCAAGGCGGAGGGGCAGAGCCCCCGGAGCCCCCGATGACGCCGATCCATCGCCGCGCCCTCCTTGCCGCCATTGCCGGTCTTGCGGCCAACGGCCCCGCCGCAGCGGCAGCACCGGCCCGCACCTACCTCATGCGCGGGCTCTTCGATGTCTTCTCCCTCGGCATGGACCGGCTCGCCAGCCACCTCCGCCGCGAGGGCCACCGCGCAACGGTGCTCGGCGTCGCCAGCGCCGACGCCCTCACCGCCGAGATCATCAGCCGTCGGCAGGCCATGCCCGAGGAGACCGTCGTTGTCATCGGGCATTCGCTGGGGGCGGATGCCGCCATCCGCATCGCCAATCGTGTGGCCGCCGCTGGCGCGGCGCCGCTCGCCCTCGTCGTCACCTTCGATCCGACCTCGCGGCAGGAATTGCGGGGGGGAGCCCGGCGGGTCGTGAACCTCTACCAGTCCAACAATGGCTGGGCGGTGCCGGTGAACCGCGGCCCGGCCTTCGCCGGCCGCTTCGCCAACGAGGACCTGCGGGATGCTTCCGGCATCAACCACCTGAACATCGACAAGATCGGCGCGTTGCATCGCCGTGTCATCGGCTGGGTGGCGGAGGCGGTCGCCGAGGGCGCAGCGCCTAGCCGGCGAGCGCCCGCAGCACCACGACGCTGACGACGCCGGTGAGGATCACGCCGAGCAGCGGCAGGCGCATGGCGGCGAGGATGGTGATCGCGCCGGCGACACTCTCCGGCCAGCCGGTGGCGAAGAGTGTCGGGGCGATGACCGCGGTGAGCACGGCTGGAGGAATGGCGTCGAGCGCCGCCTTGGCGCGGCCGGTCAGCGCCAGCCGCGCACCGACCATCAGGCCGGTCAGGCGGCAGGCATAGGTGCCGATCGCCATGCCGAGAATGGCGAGGAGGGTAGTCGTGTCCATGTTCATGCCAGGGCCTCCGCTTCGGGGCGCCAGACCCAAACCGCCATGGCCATGCCGGCGAAGGCGCCAGCCAGCACGTGCCAGGGCGAGCCGAGCATCTGATGGACAAGGGTCGCCGCCGCGGCGCTGGCGACCACCACGGCGACATGGCGGCGCGTCGTGACGAAGCCGGCGACGAGGCCGATGAAGATGGCGGTGAAGGCGAAGTCGGCGCCGAAGCGGCGGGGATCGCCGATGAGCGGGCCGACAATGGCGCCGAGCCAGGAGAAGAACACCCAGTTGACCCAGAACACCGCGCCGGCCCCCAGGAAATAGGCCAGCGTCAGCCGCCGCGCCGCGGCCCGGCGCTCGGCCAGCGCCCAGTTCTCGTCGGCAAGGACGTGGAAGCCGAGGAGGCGCGCCCAGATCGGCATATGCCCGACCTTCGGCGCAAGCGAGGCGGCCATCAGCACGTAGCGGGCATTGATCAGCACGGTGGAGAGGATGATCCCGGCGACCGGCACGGGGCTCGTCCACATCTCGATGGCAGCGAGCTGCGCGCCGCCTGCGAAGACCAGCCCGGAGGAGAGCGCCACGGCGAAGGGCGACAGCCCCTTGCCGGCGGCGATGGCCCCGTAGAGCAGGGCCAGCGGCATGGCCGCGATCATGGCGGGGGCGAGCTCGGCGATGCCGTCGCGCCATTCGGAAAAGGCGCTCGCGGCGGAATCGGGGGATGCGTCAGTCATGGGTCTTCATTGCCAGAGGCGTCGGTCGCTCTCTTGAACGAAATGGACCCTATCCTGTGCCTCAGGCGGCGGCGCGATTCTCCGCCACCGCGCGGCGATAGGCGCCGGGCGGCACGCCGATCCGCGCCTTGAAGGCCCGCGTCAGGTGGGCCTGGTCGGCAAAGCCCGTCTCGGCAGCCACGGTGGCGAGCGGGATGCCGGCGCGCAGGCGCTCCTGGGCGCGGCGCACGCGCACGTCGACCAGATAGGCATGGGGCGTCAGGCCGACCTCGCGGCGGAAGGCGCGGATGAGATGGTGGCGCGACCAGCCCGCCTCGGCGGCGAGATCGGCGAGGCAGAGGTCCTCCTGGTGGCGCGCCTCGATGAGGTCGCGGACGCGGCGTACCGGCCCCGCCTCATCCCCCTCGGTGGCTGGGCGCACCCCCGCATGGAGCACGAGGGTGCGGGCATAGGCGCGCAGCAGCAGTTCCTCGCCGGCCAAGCCGTCGCGGCCCGCTTCGAGCGCGTGATGGGCGGCGGAGAAGAGGCGGGCTCCCTCGGGATCGTGGACCACGGGATCGCGAAAGAAGGGCGCTGCGGCCGCCGGCCGGCGGCTGACGGCCTCGGCGAGATCGCGCAGGAACGCCTCGCCGGGATAGGTCATGCGATAGGAATAGCCGCCATCGGCAGGCGCGCCGTCATGGACGTCCTGCGGCATGACGAAGACGAGGTCGCCGGGGACGGCGTGGCCCTTCATGCCGAGAGCGGAGACCTTCTCGCGGCCACTCTCGATGGTGCCGATGACGTAGGTCTCGTGCATGTGCGGCGGGTAGACATGGGTGCGGAATGTGGCGCTGAGGCAGTCGATCCCGTCGAGTCGATGGGCCGCGAAGAAACGCGCCGTCTCGCCGGCCGACAGCGGCCCGAGGCTCATCCCGTCACATGGGTCGGTGTCACCGCGCATGCGCGACGTCTTATCATGCCGGCGCTGCGGCTCTTGAAGAAAATCGGCCTGGTGGCGTGTGTTTTGCGCCGGAAACCCGCCATCTGCCGTCCGGCCTAAGCCACTTTAGCCTTTGGTCCCCTTGATTTCGCGCCTGCGTCCATGAACACTCCGCCCTCCCGAGGCCGGACTTACCAGCCTGGGGCACAAGCCCCCGACACGAGGGGCGACGAGGGAACGGGCCAACGGCCCGCGCAGGACCAGGGAGGATGCCGGCCGTGGACACCCACGCCGAGCCGCGCGGCGCATCCGCCGCGCAGGACACGTTTCCGAAATTTCTGGCGCTCAACGCGACGCGTTTCGCCGACCGTCCGGCCATGCGCCACAAGGACCTTGGCATCTGGCGCACCTGGACCTGGCGCGAGGTGGCGGACGAGGTGCGCGCCTTCGCCCTCGGCCTCGGCGAGCTTGGCCTGCAGCGCGGCGACCGCGTCGCCATCGTCGGCCGCAACCGCCCGAAGCTCTACTGGTCCATGGCGGCGATCCAGGCCTGGGGCGGCATCCCCGTGCCGGTCTATTCGGACTCCGTCGCCGACGAGATGGCCTATGTGCTCGAACATGCCGGGGCCAGTATGGCGGTGGTCGAGGACCAGGAGCAGGTCGACAAGATCCTCTCTGTCTCGGACCGCCTGCCGCACCTGACCCATCTCATCTACGATGAGCCGCGGGGCCTTCGGGACTACGACCATTCCCGCCTCCACGCCTTCGAGGAGGTGCAGGCGAAGGGCCGCAAGGCCGGCGAGGATGCAACCAAGGCCGCCGCGCTGGAGGCCGCCATCGCCACGGGCAAGGGCGCGGACCTCGCCATCATCCTCTACACGTCCGGGACCACCGGCCGGCCGAAGGGCGTGATGCTGTCGAACGACAATGTCATCATCTCGGCCCGCAATGGTGGCCTGTTCGACCACCTGCGCGAGACCGAGGAGACGATCGCCTACCTGCCCTTGGCCTGGGTCGGCGACAACATCTTCTCCTACGCCCAGTCCTATGTCCTCGGCTTCTGCGTCAACTGCCCGGAAAGCGCCGAGACCATCGTCGAGGACCGCCGCGAGATCGGCATGTCCTATGCCTTCGCGCCGCCGCGGGTCTACGAGAACCTCCTCACCCAGACCATGGTGCGGATGGAGGATGCCGGGCCGCTGAAGAAGAAGATGTTCCACCACTTCCTCGGCGTGGCGCGGCAGTGGGGCGAGAAGATCCTCAACAAGGAGCCGGTGCCGCTGTCGGCGCGGCTGCAATATGCCCTCGGCGAGGTGCTGGTCTATGGCCCGCTGAAGAACCGCTTCGGCTTCACCAACATCCGCGTCGGCTACACGGCGGGCGAGGCGATCGGGCCGGAAATCTTCCGCTTCTTCCGCTCGCTCGGCATCAACCTGAAGCAGCTCTACGGCCAGACGGAAGCCAGCGTCTACATCACGGCGCAGCCGGACGGCGAGATCTATGCCGACACGGTCGGCAAGCCCAACATCGACGTCGAGGTGAAGATCGCCGACAACGGCGAGGTGCTCTACCGCTCGCCGGGCGTCTTCGTTGGCTATTACAAGGACCCGGAAAAGACCGCCGAGACCAAGACGCCGGACGGCTGGGTGCGCTCGGGCGATGCCGGCTTCTTCGACCCGAAGACCGGGCACCTCAAGATTATCGACCGCGCCAAGGATGTCGGAAAGCTGCGCTCGGGCGCGCTCTTCGCGCCGAAATATCTCGAGAACAAGCTGAAATTCTATCCGAACATCAAGGAAGCGGTGGCCTTCGGGCAGGACCGTGACTTCGTCACCTGCTTCCTCAACATCGACCTGACGGCGGTCGGGTCCTGGGCCGAGCGGAACAACGTGTCCTACGGCTCCTACCAGGAGCTCGCCGGCCACCGCGAGGTGCTGACGATGATAACCGCCCATGTGGACGAGGTGAACCGGTCGCTCGCGAGCGAGCCGATGATGGCGGGCTCGCAGATCCGCCGGTTCCTCGTGCTGCACAAGGAGCTCGACGCCGATGACGGCGAGCTCACGCGCACCCAGAAGGTGCGCCGCGGCTTCATCGCCGACCGCTACCTGCCGCTGGTCGAGGCGCTGTTCGACGGCTCGCCGCGCGGGCGCATCCGCACCGAGGTCACCTTCGAGGACGGCCGCAAGGGCGTCATCGAGGGCGACGTGGAGATCATCGACATGCCGGTGCACGAGGCCACCGGCACCGCTTTCCGGGAGGCCGCGGAATGAGGGCGCCGTCCCCCACCGACATTGCTGCCGGCGAGGTGATCCTCGCGGTCGAGAACGTCTCGCTGGCCTTTGGCGGCGTGAAGGCGCTGACCGACGTGTCCTTCGACATCAAGAAGGGCGAGGTGCGCGCCATCATCGGCCCGAACGGCGCCGGCAAGACCTCGATGCTCAACTGCATCAACGGCTTCTACCACCCGACCGAGGGCCGCATCACCTTCAGGGGCAAGACGCGCCCGAAGATGCGCCCCTACGAGGCGGCGGCCGGCGGCATCGCCCGCACCTTCCAGAACGTCGCGTTGTTCAAGGGTATGTCGACGCTCGACAACATCATGGCCGGCCGCACGCTGAAGATGAGCAAGGGCTTCTTCTGGCAGGTGCTGCGCCATGGGCCGGCCATGGCCGAGGAGATCGAGCACCGCCACTTCGTCGAGGAGATCATCGACTTCCTCGAGATCCAGCACATCCGCAAGGTGCCGGTCGGCAAACTCCCCTACGGCCTGCAGAAGCGCGTCGAGCTTGGCCGCGCGCTCGCCATGCAGCCGGAGGTCCTGCTGCTCGACGAGCCCATGGCCGGCATGAACCTCGAGGAGAAGGAGGACATGTGCCGCTTCATCCTCGACGTGTCGAACCAGTACGGCACGACGATCGCGCTGATCGAGCATGACATGGGCGTGGTGATGGACCTCTCCGACCGCGTGGTCGTGCTCGAATATGGCCGCAAGATCGCCGACGGCACGCCGGACGAGGTGAAGCGCGACCAGGCCGTCATCGACGCCTATCTCGGCGTGCCGCATTGAGGACCGATCGATGACCGACGCCACCCTCACGGCCAAGCCGGCCCTCTCGCCCCAGCAGATCCGCCGCATCGCCTGGATCGCCGGACCAGTTCTCCTCGTCGTCGTGCTGACGCTGCTGACGCGGTCCGGGGCCATCGGTCCCAGCGACTGGACCTACAAGATCCTCGTCGATCCCTTCGTGACCATGTGGTCGCTGCCCGACCTCCTCATCCAGACGCTGTGGGAGGGCTTCGTCGCCGGCGTGCTCTATGCGCTGATCGCGCTCGGCTTCGTGCTGATCTTCAAGGCCTCGGGCGTGTTCAACTTCGCGCAGGGGATCATGGTGGTCTTCGCCGCCCTGTCCCTCATCGGCTTCTACGAGATCCTTGTCGGCCGCCTCGGCATCCCCGCCGGCTATGCCGCGGCGATGGTGGCGCTGATCGGCGCGCTCGGCATCATGCTCCTGCTCGCCATCGCGGTGGAGCGGATCGTGCTGCGCCCGCTCGTCAACCAGCCCGACATCATCATGCTGATGGCGACCGTCGGCCTGTCCTTCTTCCTCACCGGCTTCGGCGAGCTCGCCTTCGGCGGTAATCCGAAGGTGATGATCACGTCAGCCCTGGGGCTTCCCACCGGCTCCTCCTCCATCGACGTGCCGGGCGGGCGCATCAACGTGCAGCATCTCGACGTGGCCGCCGCCATCATCGCGACCATCCTCATCGTCTCGCTCGGCATCTTCTTCCAGAAGACCCGCATCGGCCGGGCGCTGCGCGCGGTGGCCGACAGCCACAAGGCGGCCCTCTCGGTCGGCATCTCGCTCAACCAGATCTGGATCATCGTCTGGTTCACGGCCGGCATCGTCGCCCTCGTCACCGGCATCATGTGGGGCGCGCGTTCGGAGGTTTCCTTCGCGCTGGAGGTCATTGCGCTGAAGGCGCTGCCCGTCCTCGTCCTCGGCGGCTTCACCTCGATCCCGGGCGCCATCGTCGGCGGCCTGATCATTGGCATCGGCGAGAAGCTTGGCGAGTTCTACTGGGGCCCGCTCATGGGCGGCGGCATCGAGACCTGGCTCGCCTACATCATCGCCCTCGTCTTCCTGCTGTTCAGGCCGCAGGGCCTGTTCGGCGAGAAGATCATCGAACGCATCTGAGAGGCGGTCATGTTTTACCGCGACGCCGGCCAGTACAAGACGTCCTACGCCGCCGACATGGCGATCTTCCCGCTCCGCCAGGACCGGGTCGGCATCGCCGTGATCCTCCTCATCGCCTATCTCGGCGTGCCTCTGCTCGCCGGCGATTTCGCCATCTCCACCGTCATGCTGCCGCTCATGGCCCTGGTGCCGGCGGTGATCGGTCTCAACATCCTCACCGGCTATACCGGCCTCATCTCGCTGGGCTCGGCGGGGTTCATGGGGGTCGGCGCCTATGCCTGCTACAAGCTGACGACCCTGTTTCCCGAGGTGAACATCCTCGTCTGGATCCTGTGTTCCGGCTTCTTCTCGGCCGCCATCGGCGTCGTCTTCGGCCTGCCCTCGCTGCGCATCAAGGGTCTTTATCTCGCGGTTGCCACGCTCGCCGCGCAGTTCTTCCTGCAATGGTGCTTCGTCCGCATCCCCTGGCTCTACAACTACAACGCCTCGGGCGCGATCGAGGTGCCGCTCAGGACGCTCTTCGGCATCCCGATCACCGGGCCGACCGCGGAGGTCGAGGTGAAGTACCTGGTGGCGTTGACCTTCGTCGTCATCCTCGCCTGGTTCGCCTCCAACCTCGTCCATGGCCGCATCGGCCGCTCCTGGATGGCCGTGCGCGACATGGACATCGCCGCCGAGCTGATGGGCATCCGCCTGCTGCCGACCAAGCTCCTCGCCTTCGCCGTCTCGTCCTTCTATTGCGGCGTCTCCGGCGCGCTCTTCGTCTTCATCTATCTCGGCGGTGCGGAGGCCGGCACGGAGTTCTCCATCCGCCTCTCCTTCCTCATCCTCTTCGCCGTCATCATCGGCGGGCTCGGCTCGATCATCGGCTCGTTCTTCGGCGCGGCCTTCATCGTAGGCCTGCCGACGGTGCTGAAGTTCGGCCTGCCGACCATCGGCATCCCGATCACCGGCGCGGTGGCCGAGAAGGTCGTGCTGATGATCATCGGCGCGCTCACCATCTTCCTGCTCATCGTCGAGCCGCATGGCCTCGCGCGGCTGTGGCAGATCGCGAAGCAGAAACTCCGGGTCTGGCCCTATCCCTACTGAGCCGACCCCAACAGCCATGACCGGGCGACCAACGCCCGGCAGTGCAACCACCGCCCCGGCTCACGCCCCAGGGCCAACATGATCCAAAGGGAGGACATGATGAAACTTGCCCGATACGCCCTGGCTCTCGCTGCCGGCGCGGCCCTGATGGCCGGCCCTGCCGCGGCCCAGCAGGACCAGATCATCTTCGTCAGCAACACCTACCGGACCGGGCCCTTCTCCGGCTCCGGCATTCCGATCGCCGACGGCACCCGCGACTACCTGATGATGCTCAACGCCCGCGACGGCGGCATCAACGGCGCCCGCATCGTGCTGGAAGAGTGCGAGACGCAGTACGACACCCGCCGCTCCGTCGAGTGCTGGGAGCAGGCCAAGGCCCGCGGCTCGGTGCTCTATGCGCCCTGGTCGACGGGTGCGGCGCTCGCGACCATCCCGCGCGCCCATATCGACAAGATCCCGATCTTCGCCATGGCCTACGGCCTGTCGCCGGCCGCGGTCGGCGAGACCTTCCCGTGGGTCTTCAACCCGCCGATGACCTACTGGGACGGCGCCTCGATCTGGATCCAGTACATCGCCCAGCGCGAGGGCGGCTTCGACAAGCTGCGCGGCAAGACCATCGGCCTCGTCCATCTCGACGCGCCCTTCGGCAAGGAGCCGATCCCGGTGCTTGAGGCCCTCGCCAAGGAGCATGGCTTCAACCTGAAGCTCTATCCGGTGAATCCGACCGAGATGCAGAACCAGTCCTCGACCTGGCTCGGCATCCGCCGCGACCGCACCGACTGGATCCTGCTGCAGGGCTGGGGCGCCATGAACCCGACCGCCGTCCGCGAGGCCGGCCGCGCCGGTTTCCCGCGCGACAAGCTGCTCGGCATCTGGTGGGCCGGCGGCGACGACGACGCTCGTCCGGCGGGCGCCGATGGCCGCGGCTACCTCTCGATCTCCTGGCACCAGGTCGGCACCAACTTCCCGGTCATCCAGGACATCATCAAGCACGTGGTGGACCGCGGGCAGTCGCAGTCGCCGCGCGATAAGGTCGGCGAGAACCTCTACAATCGCGGCGTCTACCAGGGCATCCTGATTGCCGAGGCCATGCGCAACGCCCAGCGCCTGTCGGGCCGCAAGTCGATCACCGGCGAGGACATGCGCCGGGGCCTCGAGAGCCTCGACATCTCGGCGGCCCGTTGGGCCGAGCTCGGCGCGCCCGAGTTCGCCGCGCCGGTGCGCCTGACCTGCCAGGATCACTCCGGCCACTTCGCCGGCTTCATGATCCAGTGGGACGGCACCAAGTGGGGCCGCGCCACCGACTGGATCCAGCCGGAGCGCAACCGCATCCGTCCGCTGCTGGAGGAGGGCGCCCGCGCCTACACCACCTCCAACCAGGGCTGGCCGCGCCGCACCGAGGCCTGCGACCAGCGGTCCTGACCGCCTGACATGGGGAGCCGCCGGTGGCGGCTCCCCCTCTCCACAGCGTCATGCCCGGGCTTGTCCCGGGCAGCCACGACTAGAACACCGCCATTCGAAAATTCGTGGATGCCCGGGACAAGCCCGGGCAGGACGAACGGCGGGTGTGAGGACCGCGATGAGTGCCCCGACCCACGTCACCCCCGTTGCCGAGACGGCCCAGGACCTGATCCTCGCCGTCAACAACATCGAGGTCATCTACGACCACGTCATCCTCGTGCTGAAGGGTGTGTCGCTGGTGGTGCCGCGCGGCGGCATCGTCGCCATCCTCGGGGCTAACGGCGCCGGCAAGACGACGACGCTGAAGGCCATCTCCAACCTGCTCCACGCCGAGCGCGGCGAGGTGACCAAGGGCTCCATCCTCTTCGAGGGCGAGGAGGTGCAGGCGCTCTCACCCAACGATCTCGTGCGGCGCGGCTGCATCCAGGTGATGGAGGGCCGGCATTGCTTCGGCCATCTCACGATCGAGGAGAACCTGCTCACCGGCGCCTTCACCCGGCGCGACGGCAAGGCGGCGATCCGCGACGACCTCGAGAAGATCTACACCTACTTCCCGCGCCTCAAGGAGCGGCGGAATTCCATGTCCGGCTACACATCGGGCGGCGAGCAGCAGATGTGCGCCATCGGCCGCGCGCTGATGAGCCGGCCGAAGATGATCCTCCTCGACGAGCCCTCCATGGGTCTTGCCCCGCAGATCGTCGAGCAGATCTTCGAGATCGTCCGCGACATCAATTCCCGCGAGGGCGTCTCCTTCCTGGTGGCCGAGCAGAACACCAACATGGCGCTGCGCTACGCCACCTTCGGCTACATCATGGAAACCGGACGCATCGTCATGGACGGCGACGCCAAGGCACTGCGCGAGAACGAGGACGTGAAGGAGTTCTATCTGGGCGTCGCCGAAGGCGACAAGAAGAGCTTCCGGAACGTGAAGAGCTACAAGCGCCGGAAGCGCTGGCTGGCCTGACGCCGGCAAATCCGCCGCGGCGCGTCGACGCGGCCCTTGAACTTGCGCCCCGGGCATGACGACTTAAATCGCGTCATGCCCTTTCTCATTATCCTCGGCGTCGTCGCCCTCCTCGCCCTGATCTTCGGCCCGCAATGGTGGGTGAAGCGGGAAATGCGCCGCCATGGCGTCGAGCGCGAGGATTTCCCCGGCACCGGCGGCGAACTGGCCGAGCACCTGCTCGAGCAGGCGGGCCTCACCGACGTGAAGGTCGAGGTGACCGATTCCGGCGATCATTACGACCCCATCGACCGCGTGGTGCGGCTGTCACCGGAGATCCATGCGGGCCGCTCGGTGACGGCGGTGGCGGTGGCCGCCCACGAGGTCGGCCATGCCATCCAGCATCGCGACGGCGACCGGCTGTTCCTTGCCCGCATCCGCATGGCGCAGCTCGCGCAGAAGCTGGAGATCGGCGCGGCGATCCTCTTCGCCACGGCGCCGCTCGTCCTCGCCTTCGTGCGCTCGCCGGTGATCGCGGTGGTGCAGGTGGCGGTGGCGCTGCTGCTGCTCGGCTCGCGCCTCGCCATCCATGTGGTGACGCTGCCGATGGAGTTCGACGCCAGCTTCGGCAAGGCGCTGCCCGTCCTCTCCGGCGGCGGTTATCTCCACGAGAATGACGTGCCGGCGGCGCGATCCGTGCTGCGCGCGGCGGCGCTCACCTATGTCGCCTCGGCGCTGGTGACCCTGCTGGACCTGACCCGTCTCATCCGCATCTTGCGCTGAGGACCGGTGGCGGCCATGAAGGCGGCATGACCCAGGCCATTCTCGACCGCTGGTATGCCGCGCTGCGCGCCGGTGATGCCGCTGCCCTCGCCGCCGTGACCACCGACGACGTGGTGGTGCGCTGGAACGGCCCGGCGGGGATCGTCCCGTGGGCCGGCGTCTGGGAGGGACGGCCGAAGGTGCTAACCTTCTTCAAGCGCGTCGCCGAGCACCTGGAGATCCTTGGCATCGACACGGTCCATCGCATCGAGGGCGAGGGCGGTGTCGTCATCGTGCTGGAGGGCCACTGGCGGGTGCGCGCCACGGGGGAGGAACTCAAGGTGCGCGCAGCGAACCTCTTCCGCTTCGAGGGCGACCGCGTCGCGGCCTACGAGGTCTATCCGGACAGTTGGAGCTTCGCGACGGCGATGGCGAAGGTCTAGGACCGCGGCGCCTCACAACAGGCCCCACCCGCACCCTCCCCGCTGCGCGGGGAGGGAGACCACGACGTCCCGGGTGTTCGCCCAACCGTCCTGCCTGGCTCAACCCATCAGACATATGGCGCGAGGTCGAAGTCTCCCTCCCCGCGCAGCGGGGAGGGTACGGGTGGGGCCTTCATCAGCACGAGGCTTCCCCGAAACAAAAAGGCCGGGCGTTGGCCCGGCCTTGATGCACTCAACCAAGAGCGAAAATCTCAGTCCTTGGCGCGCTCGGAATAGGAGCCGTCCTCGGTCATGACGACGATGCGGGTGCCGACGCCGATATGCGGGGGAACCAGCGTGCGCACGCCGTTGGAGAGGATCGCGGGCTTGTAGGAGGAGGAGGCCGTCTGGCCCTTGGTGACCGGCTCGGTCTCGACCACTTCGAGGGTGACGCGCTGCGGCAGCTCGATGCCCACGGCATTGCCCTCATAGACCGACAGCTTCACTTCCATCTCGTTCTGGAGATAGGGCTTGGCGTCGCCGAGGATGTCGTCAGGGACCGCGATCTGCTCGTAGGTCTCCTTGTTCATGAAGTGGTTCCCGTCACCATCCGAGTAGAGGTAGGTGTAGGGACGGTCCTCGACATAGGCGCGCTCGACCATTTCGGTGGTGCGCCAGCGCTCGGAGACCTTCACGCCATCGGACAGGCGACGCATGTCGACCTGGGTGACCGGCGTGCCCTTGCCCGGATGAATGTTCTGGGCGGAGACGATCAGGTAGAGCTTGCCGTCGACTTCGAGGATGTTGCCCTTGCGGACGGAGGAGGCGATGACCTTCGGCACGGGATGGGTCCTTGGGGATTGGCGGGTCTGACCCGCGTGATCTGTCGCGCCGTCGCATAGACGAAGTTGCGCAAAAGCGCCACCCCCGCGACTTACTCGCGGAACCAGACCACCTGCGTGGTGGTGGCGAGGAGCTTGCCCTCGTCGGACCAGAGCTCGGCCTGCTGGTCGTGGAACTGGTCGCCGAAGCGGGTCGAATCGACCCTTGCGAGCAGGGGGCGCGTGCCCTGCCGTGCCAGCTCCTCGGTGCTGGCGTGAAAGTAGGACGTCATCGACACGGTACCGGCGGGGGTCCTGAGACCGCGGACCTGGAACACCCGGACGATGAAGACGTCGCAGAGCGAGGCGAGCGCCACGTGGTCGAGCGGCCGCGGCGGCTGGTCGGCCACCCAGATCAGCGACTTCGCGCTCTGGGGCTCAGGGAAGGCCTCGCTCGCCATGATCGGAAGGCCTGACACGTAGCGGAACTCATAGGCGCCGAGCCAGGCGAGCGGCGGCTTCTTGGTGAGCACCGGCACGTCTGCCGGAGGCGGCGCCTCCGGCATCGCGGCGGTGTGGTGGCCCCAGGTCGGGCTGCGCCTGGCAAAGACCATGGTGGCGCTCGCCGCGATGGTCTCGCCCTGCACCAGTTCGGCATAGAAATGCTGCACCGAGCGGCCGGAGCGCACCTCCTTCACCCGGATGACGAAGTCGCCCTCGGCGATGGGCGCGCAGAAGTTGACGGTCTGCGCCACCGGCTCGCCGATGCGGGCCGGGTGGTCGAGCGCCGCCTTCAGGAGCTGCGCCGCGGTGATCCCGCCGAAGGGCCCGACCATGTTCCAGTAGGCCGGCGAAGTGCGGCCGGCGAGGGCCCCGTCCGCGCCGGCTGTGAAGGCGAGGGCGGCGTCGAGCGGGTGGAGGGCATCGGTCATGGAGAGCTCGGGGGAGGTTTTCTCGTGAAGCGGCGGAGCCTATGAGGGGGGCTGCCCTTCGGCAATGATGCCGAAGGTCATGGGTGCTGACCGATGACCGCTTCGCCCTGGTGGGACCGTGACCGCCATGCCGATCGCCGCCCGTTCCTCCTGTCGCGCAACCGCATCAAGGCGGCGCTGCGGGGCTGGTTCGCGGACCGCGCCTTCACCGAGGTCGAGGCCGGCATCCTGCAGGTCTCGCCGGGCAACGAGGCGCATCTCCACGGCTTCGCCACGCAGGCCCTGACCATCGAGGGGCGGGCGCAGCCGCTCTATCTCCAAACCTCGCCCGAGTTCGCCGCCAAGAAGCTCATCGCCGCCGGCGAGACGCGCATCGTCGATTTCGCCCGCGTCTTCCGCAACCGCGAGCGGGGCCCGCTGCACCATCCCGAGTTCACCATGGTCGAGTGGTATCGGGTGGGCGAGGCTTACGAGCAGCTGATGGCGGATTGCGCCGACCTAATGCGCCTCGCCTGCGCCACCGCCGGCCGCGACCGCCTGACCTGGCGCGGGCACGACTGCGATCCTGCGCTGGAGCCTGAGCGGCTGACGCTGGCCGAAGCCTTCCGCCGCCATGCCGGCATAGACCTGCTGGCGACCGTTGCGGAGGGGGGCGCCACCGACCGCGATGGCCTCGCGAGGCAGGCGGTTTCCGCCGGGATCCGCGTGTCCGAGGACGACACCTGGGCCGACATTTTCTCGAAGGTGCTGGTGGAGCGGATCGAGCCGCATCTCGGCTTCGGCCGCGCGACCATCCTTTGCGAGTATCCGGTCTCGGAGGCGGCGCTGGCCCGGCCCAAGGCGGCCGACCCGCGGGTCGCCGAGCGCTTCGAGCTCTATGCCTGCGGCGTCGAACTCGCCAATGCCTTTGGCGAGCTCACTGATCCTGCCGAGCAGCGCCGCCGCTTCACGGCGGAGATGGCGGAGAAGCAGCGCGTCTATGGCGAGGCCTATCCGATCGACGAGGAGCTTCTCGCAGCCCTCGCCCTCATGCCGCCGACCGCCGGCATCGCGCTGGGCTTCGAGCGTCTCGTGATGCTTGCCACCGGCGCCCGCCACATCGAGGAGGTCGTCTGGACGCCGGTGCCCAACACCCTCAGATGAGGGGCACGCGCGGCGCCGCCTCGCGCGGGATGGCGCCGGTGAGCCGCGGGTCGTCCATCACCTCGATGGCGCGCTTGTAGGGCGTGAAGCCACAGCGCCGGTAAAAGCTGACGGCACCCGGATGGTCGAGGGTGCAGGTGTGCAGCCAGACGCGCCGTGTCTCCGGCTGCCAGGCCTGGCCAAGCGCCGCCGCCATCATCCGGGGGCCGAGGCCCTGGCCGGTGGCCCCGGGCACGAGACCGAAGAAGCTGATCTCGACATCCTCAGGGTTTCGGCGATCGAGCTCGACGATGCCGATCGCGTCCGCCGCCTCCTCGGCGACGAACAGGGCATTGGCGGGGTGGTGCAGGACGGCGGCGACCTCCGCATCGGTCATGAGAAGCCGGGAGGTCCACAGCCAGTCGAGGCCGATCCGCGCATAGAGGCTCCGATACCAGGCGAGGTCTGGCGCGGGGACCGGGCGGAGCGGCAACGGCTCGGCGGGTGGCGCGGCGGGCCGTTCCTTCATCTCCAGATAGGTCACCACGGCGGCGATCTTGCCTGCGGGCAGGTCCGTATAGCCGTCGAGGTTCAGGAGGGTCATGGGGGATGCGTCCTGCTGGCCCTCGACGCCGATGGGACGACGAGGCATGGTCGCGCCGACCTCTACACCGAAGGAGACGCGGCATGAAGGTCGCGGCATGCGGCATGATCTCAGGGGCGGCTTCGGCATGAGCCTGCGCATCGACAGGCGGCTGGCCCTCGGTACGCTCGCGGCGGGCCTCGCCGCGCCGGCGCTCGCGCGCACGCCCTTCGTCATCGATGGCGCGGGACGGCAGGTGCCGATCCCGGCGAGCGTCGGCCGTGTCTTCCCGGCCGGCCCCCCGGCCGCCATCCTGCTCTACACGCTCGCCCCTGATCTGCTCATCGGCTGGCCGCGCGCCAATCGGCCGGAGGAACGCGAGTTCCTGCTGCCCGAGGTCGGGTCGCGGCCGGAGGTCGGCCGCATCACCGGCCGCGGCAACACCGCCAATCTCGAACTGGTGCTGGCGCTCCGCCCGGATCTCATCCTCGATTCCGGCTCGACCCGTCGCACCTTCGCCGAACTCGCCGACCGCGTGCAGGGGCAGACCGGCATTCCCTATGCGCTGCTCGACGGCCGCTTCGACGCCATTCCCGGCAGCTACATCACGCTTGGCCAGCTCACCGGCTTCGAACGGCGGGCGAAGCTCCTGTCGGACTGGGCCGAAGAGACGATGAAGACGCTGCTGTCACGCACCGAGACCGTGCCGCAGGAGCGCCGGCCCCGCGTCTACTATGCCCGCGGGCCCCGCGGCCTCGAGACGGGCCTCGCCGGCTCCATCAATGTCGAGACGGTGGAGTTCCTCGGCGCGGTGAACGTTGCCCGCGACGCCATGGGCGGCGGGCTCGCCAGTGTCTCGCTCGAACAGGTGCTTGCCTGGAATCCCGAGGTGATCATCACCATCGACCAGACCTTCGCCGCCACTGTGCGGTCCGACCCGGCCTGGCGCGGGGTGAAGGCGGTGGCGGATGGGCGGGTCCATCTCTCACCGAAGATCCCCTTCGGCTGGGTGGATTTCCCGCCCTCGGTGAACCGGCTCGCCGGGCTCTGGTGGCTCGCCAAGATCCTCTATCCCGCGCTGGTCAGCGAGGACATCCGGACGCTGACGCGCGACTTCCACACGCTGTTCTACCATGTGACCCCGACCGAGGCGCAGATCGACCGCGTCCTCGCCGGCCGCGACTGATCATGAGCCCGGCGCGATCCTTCAGCGGCGGGGCCGTCGCGGTGGCGGTGCTCGTCCTCGGCATCGGCGTCGCCTTCGCGGTGGGGCGGTTTCCTGTCACCCTGACCGATATCGCGGTGGCGCTGTGGTCGCGCCTGACCGGCACGCCCTCGGGCCTGTCGCCGGCGGTGGAGGCGGTGATCTTCCAGATCCGCGGGCCACGCGTGCTGGCGGCGCTCGCCTGCGGTGCGGCGCTGGCCATTGCGGGCGCCGCCTTCCAGGGGCTGTTCCGCAATCCGCTGGTCTCCCCGGACATTCTCGGGGCGTCATCGGGGGCGGCGCTGGGAGCGGTGCTGGCCATCCTCTTCTCCTTCGGCATCTTCGGCATCCAGGCCGCGGCCTTCGTCGGCGGACTGGTGGCGGTCGCGGCCGTCTATGCGGTCGGCTCCACCATCCGGTCGGGCGATCCGATCCTGACCCTGGTGCTGACCGGCGTGGTCATGGGCGCGCTGCTCGGCGCGGGCGTCGGGCTCGTGAAGGTGCTCGCCGATCCCTACAACCAGCTGCCGGCCATGACCTTCTGGCTGCTCGGGAGCCTCTCGGCCGCGAGCCCCGCCGATCTCCTGCCGCTTGCAGGTCCCGTGGTCATCGGCGCGGCGGTCCTGGTGGCGCTGCGCTGGCGGATGAACGCGTTGTCGCTGCCGGAGGAGGAGGCCCGCGCCCTCGGCCTTCCCACGGGCCTCTTGCGCATCGTCATCGTCGTCGCGGCGACGCTGACCACCGCGGCAAGCGTCGCTGCCGCCGGCATCATCGGCTGGGTGGGGCTGGTCGTGCCGCATCTCGCGCGGTTCCTGGTCGGCCCTGATTTCGGCAAGCTCATCCCGGCCTCGGCGCTGCTCGGCGGCGGCTATCTCCTGCTCATCGACACGCTTGCCCGCACGCTTGGGCCGGTCGAGGTGCCGCTCGGCATCCTCACGGCGGTGATCGGGACGCCCTTCTTTATCTGGCTCCTCGCCTCGTCGCGTGGGGGCTGGTCGTGACGCTCGCCGCCCAGGATCTCGCCTTCGGCTATCGCGGCCACCCCGTGGGGCAGGGGGTCAGCCTCGCCGTCGCGGCGGGGGAGGTGCTGGCGCTGCTCGGCCCCAATGGTGGGGGCAAGACGACGCTTCTCAAGACGCTGCTCGGACTGCTGCCGCCCCAGGCCGGGTCGGTGATGCTCGACGGGCGCGACCTCGCGGCGATCCCGGTCCGCGAGCGCGCCCGCCTCGTCGCCTATGTGCCGCAGAGCCATCACGGCACCTTCGCCTTCACCGCCTTCGACGTGGTGCTGATGGGCCGCACGGCCCATGGCGGGCTCTTCGCCCGTCCCGGCGCGAAGGACCGGGCGGTTGCCGCCGCCATGCTGGAACGGCTCGGCATCGCCCATCTCTCCGGCCGGTCCGTGACGATGATCTCGGGCGGTGAGCGGCAGCTCGTGCTGGTCGCCCGCGCCCTCGCCCAAGAGCCACGCTTCATCGTGCTCGACGAGCCGACGGCGAGCCTCGACTTCGGCAACCAGGGCAAGGTCATGCGGCAGATCCGCAGCCTGGCGGCCGACGGGCTCGGCGTCCTGTTCACGACCCACGACCCGAACCAGGCGCTCGGCCATGCCGATCGCGTCGCGCTGCTGCGCGACGGTGGGGTGATGGCGGTGGGGCCAGTCGCCGAGGTCCTGTCGCAGGAGCGGCTCGCGGCGCTCTACGGCGCGCCGGTGGAGACGGTCGTGGAGCCGGGCGGGCGAACGGCCTTCCTGCCGGGGTAAGGGTCGCCGTTTCGCACGCCGCGCGGGAGGGTCTAACGCGTGAACCTCCACCCGTCATGCCCGGGTTTATCCCGGGCATCCACGAATTCCTCTGATGGCGGTGGTCAAGTCGTGGATGCCCGGCACAAGGCCGGGCATGACGCGGGGAAGACGGTCCGGGGACAGGCCCGAGCGCCCCTCACTTCGCCTTCGGGTCCAGCGCGTCCCTCAGGCCGTCGCCGAGCAGGTTGAAGCTCAGCACCGTCAGGAAGATCGCGATCCCCGGGAAGACCGCCATCCACGGCGCGTTCGACAGGAAGCGCTGGGCGACGTTCAGCATCGATCCCCAGGAGGGCGCGGGCGGCTGCTGGCCGAGACCGAGGAAGGAGAGCGAGGCTTCCGCAATAATCGCCGTGGCGATGGTGAGCGTGCCCTGCACCAGCAATTGCGGCATGACGTTCGGCAGGATGTGGGTGAAGGCGATGCGCAGCTTGGTGTTGCCCACCGCCCGCGCCGCCTCGACATAGTCCTCCATCTTGATCGACAGGACCTGGCCGCGCGTGAGGCGCACGAAGACCGGCGTCGCGGTGATGCCGATGGCGATCATGGCGTTCTGCAGCGAGGGGCCGAGGAAGGCCGCGAGCGCGATGGCGAGGATGAGGAAGGGGCTCGCCAGCATGGCGTCGGTGATGCGCGAGATGAGCGCGTCCACCCAGCCACCGGCATAGCCCGCGAGCAGCCCCAGCGGCACGCCTGCGGCAATGGCGATGGCGACCGAGATGACGCCGGCCGAGAGCGAGGCGCGGGTTCCGTAGACGATGCGGGAGAAGATGTCGCGGCCGACCTCGTCGGTGCCGAACCAGTGCATCCAGGACGGGGCCTGGCGGACCGCCCGCCAGCTCTGCTGCGTCGGGTCGTGGGTGGCGATCAGCGGCGCGAAGACCGCCAGCAGCGTCAGCACGACGAGGATGGCCAGCGCCACCATGGCGGTGCGGCGCTTCTTCAGGCGCCGCCAGGCGCGGGCGCCGGGGCTCTCGTGGGTCATGTCGTCGGCGGGTGACGCAAGGGTGGAGGAGGCGGCCATGGGTCAGCTCCTCAGCCGCGGATTGGCGAGGATGTAGCCGATATCGGCCAGGAGATTCAGCACGATATAGGTCGTCGCCGTGATCAGCACGACGCCCTGCACCACCGCGTAGTCGCGGTTGAACACGGCGTCGACGATGAGCTTGCCGAAGCCGGGGATGGAGAAGATCTGCTCGGTCAGCACCGCGCCGGAGAGCAGCGTGCCGAATTCCAGCGCGCCCAGCGTGATGACCGGGGTGAGCGCGTTGCGCAGCGCGTGCTTCAGGATGACCGTGCGGGAATCGAGGCCCTTGGCCCGCGCCGTGCGCACATAGTCGCTCTCCATCACCTGCAGCATGGCGGCGCGGGTGTGGCGCATGATGACGCCGGCGAAGGAATTGCCGAGGACGAAGGCCGGCATGATCGTCGCCGCCATGGAGGCCCAGAAATCCTCGAAGGGCGAGACATAGCCCGAGGCCGGCAGCCATCCCAGCTGCACCGAGAACAGGAAGATCAGCATGATGCCGAGCCAGAAGTTCGGCGTGGAAATGCCCCACAGCGCGACGACGTTGACCACGTAGTCCCAGGCCGTGTCCTTCTTCACCGCCGAGATGATGCCGGCAGGAATGCCGATGCCGAGGGTGAAGATCATCGCCATGATGGCGAGCTGCACCGTCACCGGCAGTTTCTGCGCGACGAGGGTGGAGACGGGCTCGGCGAGGCGCATGCTCTCGCCGAGATCGCCGCGCAGCACGCCCCCGATCCAGGCGAGGTACTGGACGGGGAGCGGCTGGTCGAGCCGGTAGCGCTGGCGGATCTGTTCGATCACCGCCGGGTCCTTCTCCTCACCCGCCATGACGAGGGCAGGGTCTCCGGGCAGCAATTGCTGCAGGAGGAAGATCATCACCGACACGAAGAAGATGGTCGGTATGAGCTGGATCAGGCGCCGGGCGATGAGCGTGAACATGGGTCGCTATCGTGTCAGTTGCCGCGGAAGCGCAGGCCGACGACGCGGACGAGACCGTCCGGGAGCGGCTTGAAGCCCTCGAGGCGGGCGGAGTGAACGATGACCACGGGGCGGTGGTAGAGATAGACGATGTTGCCCTCGGCCAGCAGGATCTCGGTGACCTTCTCGTAGATCGCCTTGCGCTCGGCCGGGCTGGTCTTGGTGCGGGCCTCGTTGAGCAGCGCGTCGACCGCAGGATTGCAGTAGCCGCCGTAGTTCTGCGGCTGGTTGCAGGCGTGGAACGAGTAGACGTTGCCATCCGGATCGGTGCGGCCCGACCAGTTCAGCATATAGGCCTGGTAGCGGCCCTGCTCGGCCTCCTGGAGGGAGGTCGCGAACTCGGTGACGCGGATCTTCAGGTCAAAGCCGGCCTCGGCCGTCATGGCCTGCAGCACCTCGGCGACCTGACGGACCTCCGGGTTGTTCGGCACCATGAAATCAATGGCAAGGGGCCCGCGCACGCCGGCCGCCTGCATCAGCTGGCGGGCCTTGGCGACATCACGCTGCTGCACGGGAAAGCGCGACTGGAAATAGGGATTGTCGGGGTTCACCCACTGGTTGCCCGGCATGGCCGAGCCGTTGAACACGACCTGGTTGATGGCCTGCCGGTCGATGGCGAGCGAGAAGGCCTGGATGATGCGGGGATCGCGGCCGAAGGACTGCCGGCCGGCATCGGACTTGGCGATGTTGAGGGTGATGCCCTGGTAGCCGAGGTCGACGCCGACGGCGAGGCGCAGCTGCGGATTGCTGCGGATCTGCGGGATGTCGGTGGCGAGCGCCCGCTCGATCAGGTCGAGCTGGCCGGAGCGCAGGTTGGCGAGGCGCACGGTCGCGTCGGTGATCGGGCGGTACTCGATGCGCTGGATGGTGACCTTGTCCTTGTCCCAGTAGTCGGCGAAGCGCTCGACGACGATGCGGTCCTGCTGGACGCGCTCGACGAAGCGGTAGGGCCCGGCGCAGACCGGGGCCGAGCCGAAGCGCTCGCCGGCTTCGCGGGCCGCCTTGGGGCTGACGATCATGCCGGCACGGTCGGTGAGCTGGGCGAGGAGCGGCGAGAAGGGCTGCTTCAGCACCAGGCGGACGGTGAGCGGATCGACCACCTCGACCTTGTCGATGGCGGAGATCTCGGGCCGGCGGAACGAGCCCTGCAGCGTCATGTGACGGTCGAGGGTGAAGCGCACCGCCTCGGCATCCATGGGCTCGCCGTCGTGGAACTTGACGCCGGGGCGCAGCTTGATCGTGACGCTGAGGCCGTCAGCCGAGGTCTCATGCGACAGGGCGAGCTGGGGGACGATGTTCAGCTTGTCGTCGATGTCGAAGAGCTTGTCGCAGAGCGAGGCGAAGACGATGCGGCCGACATAGGTGCGCCCGCGTGAGGGATCCAGCACATCCGGATCCTCGGCGAGGCCGATGCGCAGCACGGATTGCTGGGCGTGAGCTGCGGGCGCGGCGGCGGTCAGCGTACCGGCCGCGAGGAGGGCGGCGGTCAGGAGCTTCAACTTGGTCATCCGTGTCGTCCTCTGGTGATGTCGGCGCCTTGGGCGCTTCTGATGGTTGGGGGGAAGGGGATCAGCCGCCGGCCTCTCGGGCCACGGCGGCATCGATGGCGGCGTTGATCACGTCGCGGTCGAAGGTGCCGCTCGGGTCCTCGGCGGTGGCGAAGAATCGGGCGAAATGGACGAAGCGCTCCCGCGAGACCTTTTCCAGTCTCTCGAGCTCGGCGAGCGGATCGGCATGGTCGTCGACGCGCAGCGACAGGGCCGGGTATTCCTGGCCCTCGTGGATGAGGATGGCGGCGGACTGCTTGCCGCGCTTGTCGCCGCCTGCGGCCTCGCCGGCCTTCAGCGCCGCGATAAGCCGGCGCGCGAAGGGCTGGCCCGCCCCGTCGCGGAAGGCGCGGGCGGTCTCGGCGATGACCTCGGGACCGGCCAGCATGTTGCCGGCGACCGAGAAGCCCTCATGGATCGCGTGGCCGCACCAGTCGATGCAAGCCCCGCCCGTATGGGCGGCGAAACGGCCGGCGCGGTCCATCACGTGGAGCTGGCGATGGTCGGCGCCGGCATCGGAGGCGACGAGGAAGCGCACGATGTCATCGGCCGGCACGCCTTCGCGCAGGAGGCGCAGGCCGCGCGGGCCATAGGTCGGGTTGAGAAGGGCCTGCGTGGCGACAGCGCCGCCGGCCGGGTCGATATGCGGCAGCAACGCGCCGACGGCGAAGAACCGCGTCGCCACGGCAATGCCGATGGCCCCCGTGGCCTCGTCCCGGGCGATGAGCGACCAGGTCATGCCGCGATCCTTCCGCGCCGGTTCATCATCGGCCCACCGCGTAGCCCTGCATGCCGCGCGGATTGGCGCCGGCCTTGAGGCGCACGCCCTCCTTGCGGGCGCCGGTGAGGCGGCCCTCCGACCAGGCGCCGCCGACCTCGACCTCGTGGCCGCGACGGCGCAGCTCGTCGATGGTCGCCTGCGGGAAGCGGCTTTCGACCACGATGACGCCGGGGCGCGAGGTGCGCGGCCAGAACGAGCCGGGAAAATGCTCGGTGTGCCAGGCGGGCGCATCGATCGCTTCCTGGATGTTCATGCCGGCATGGACGTGGCGAAGGAACATCTGCGGGATCCACTGGTCCTGCTGGTCGCCGCCGGGCGACCCCCAGGCGAGATAGGGCGCTCCATCGCGGAAGGCGATGGTGGGGGTCAGCGTCGAGCGCGGACGTTTTCCCGGCACGAGGGCGGCGGGGTGGGTCTCGTCGAGCCAGAACATCTGGGCGCGCGAGCCGAGGCAGAAGCCGAGCTCGGGGATGACCGGCGAGGATTGCAGCCAGCCGCCCGAGGGCGTCGAGGAGACCATGTTGCCCCAGCGGTCGATGATGTCGAAATGGACGGTGTCGCCGCGGGTGACGCCGTTCGGGTCGGTGTCGATGTCACCGACGGTCGGCTCGCCGGCGCCCGTCGCGCCGACCGCGATACGCTTGCCGGATGCGACGCGGGCATCGACCTTGCCGCCGGCACCCGCGATGGTGCCGGGGCGCAGCTCCAGCGAAGCGGTGTCGCCGATCAGCTTCCGGCGCTCGGCATTGTAGGCCTCGGACAAGAGGGTCTCGATCGGCACGTCGACGAAGGCCGGGTCGCCGTAGAAGGCCTCGCGGTCGGCGAAGGCGAGCTTGGCGGCCTCGGTGACGAGGTGGACGAAGTCCGGGCCTGCGACGTCGATGCCGTCGAGGTCGAAGCCCTTGAGCAGCGCAAGCTGCTGCAGGCAGGCGAGGCCCTGGCTCCAGGTGCTCGGCTTGAAGACGCGGTAGCGGCCGTAGTCGTAGTGGATAGGCGCCTCGACGGTGGCGGTCCAGGTCGCCATGTCCTGGCCGGTGAGGACGCCGCGGTTGTGCTGGCCGGTGACGTCGAACACGGCCTCGGTGCGGCAATAGCGGTCGATGGCCTCGGCGACGAAGCCCTGTGACCAGGCCTTGCGGGCCCGCTCGATCTCCTGCTCGCGCGTACCGCCCTCGCATTCCCGGAGGATGCGCTCGTAGGTCTCGGCGAGCTTGACGTTGGTGAAGAGGTCGCCGGGCCTCGGCACGGCCCCGCCGGGCAGATAGACGGCGGCCGAGGAGGCCCAGTGCTCGCGGAAGAGGCTCTCGACCGTCTTGATCGTGTCGGTGATGCGCTCGACCAGCGGATAGCCGTGGCGGGCATAGCCGATGGCCGCCTCCAGCACGTCGCGCGGGCGCATCGTGCCGTAGTCGCGCAGCATCAACATCCAGGTGTCGAAGGCGCCGGGAATGCAGGTGGCGAGGAGCCCGGTGCCGGGCACGAGGTCGAGGCCAAGCGAGCGGTAGTGGTCGATGGTGGCGCCGGCGGGGGCCGGGCCCTGGCCGCAGATGACCTCCACCTCGCCCTTCCTGACGTCGTAGAGGATCACCGGCACGTCGCCGCCCGGGCCGTTCAGGTGCGGCTCGACCACCTGGAGGGTGAAGGCCGCGGCGCAGCCGGCATCGAAGGCGTTGCCGCCGCGCTCCAGGATGCCCATGGCGACGGCAGAGGCGATCCAGTGCGTCGTCGCGACGACGCCGAACGTGCCGTCGATCTCCGGCCGGGTGGTGAAACGAGCCATGCTGGGGTCTTCCTTCCAGGCCCTTGCCGCACGCGGCGAAGGGGCGCCTCCGGAGAGGCTTGTATCATAAGCAAGACATGAGCCAAGTCGGCAAGGGAGAGCGAGGCGCCTTGTCGCGCCCCGGCTCAGCCCTTGAAGGCGAGGCCGCCGTCGATGTCGAGGGTCGCGCCCGAGACGTATCCACAGGCGGGGGAGGCGAGAAAGGCCGCCGCGTTGGCGATTTCCTTCGGGTCGATGAGGCGGCCGAGCGGCAGGTCGGTCAGCATCTCCTCCCAGCGGCTTTCGTCGCCGAAGGCATCGAGTGCCCGTTTCTTGGACAGCGAGATGATGCGGTCGGTGCGGGTGGCGGCAGGATTGATGGCGAAGACCCGCACGCCCCATTCCTGCGACTTGCCGCCGACAGCGCCCGTGAAGGCCATGAGAGCGGCATTGCCGGCGCCGCCGCAGACATAGCTGTAGCGGGGAAGGCGGCCGGCCATGCCGATGATGTTGACGATGACGCCGCCGCCCCGTTCCTTCATGCCGCCGAGGGCGAGCTTGGTGAGGTGGATGTAGCCCATCACCTTGAGCGCCCAGGCCTCCTCCCAGGTCTCCATGGACATGTCGAGGAGGCCGCCTGCGGGGATGGCGCCGGCATTGTTGACGAGGATGTCGGCGTCGCGGTGGTTGGCCCAGAGCGCCTCCCGGTCGGCGGGGCGGGATAGGTCCGCCGAGGTGATCTCCACCGGACCCTGGTGGCGGGCCTGGATCTCCGCCGCCGCTGCCTTCAGCCGCGTCGCGTCCCGCGACACCATCACCACATGGGCGCCCTCGGCAGCGAAGACCTCGGCGCAGGCGCGCCCGATCCCCTTCGAGGCGCCGGTGACGATGACCTTCTTGCCGGCGAGACCGAGATCCATGATGGGCTCCTCACTCGCCCTTGAAGTCGGGCAGGCGCTTTTCGAGGAAAGCCTTCTGGCCCTCCTTGTAGTCGGCGGAGGCGAAGCAGCGGGCGACGAGGGCGTCGACCGCATCGGCGTCCTGCTCGGCCTCGGGCTTCGACAGTTCGACCAGCGAGCGCTTGATCGCGGCCAGCGTCAACGGGGCATTGGCGGCCACAGTGTCGAGATAGGCCTTCACCTCGGCATCGAAGCTCTCGCGTGGCCAGGCGCGATGGACGACCTTGGCGCGCTCGGCATCGGTGGAATCGAGGATGCGGGCGGAGATGAGGATGTCGGCGACAGCGGCGACGCCGAGCTTCTTCACCATCATCTTCACGCTGGAGAAGCCGTAGCCGAGGCCAAGGCGGGCCGCCGGCACGCGGAAGCGCGAATCCGCCGTGGCAAAGCGCAGGTCGCAGGTGAGGGCGAGGGCGCAACCGCCGCCGAAGCAGATGCCGCGGATGACGGCGATGGTCGGCTTGGCCGCATCGTGGATCGCCGCCATGCCGTTGGCGACGGCGATGTCATAGGCGCGCACGGCCTCCTCGCCGGTGCGCTTCTCGCCGAACTGCGAAATGTCCGCGCCGGCGCAGAAGGCCTTGTCGCCGGCACCGGTGACGACAATGACACGGACGGAGCGGTCCTCCTCCGCGCGCTTCACCAGGCCTGGGACGCTCGACCACATGTCGTACGTCATGGCGTTCATCTTGGCGGGCTGGTCGATGGTCAGCGTCGCGACGCCGGCTGCGACGGCATAGCGGACGGAGGGGGTGTGGGCTTCGGTCACGGATCAGTCCTTGGGTCCTGGAATGGGCTTTGGCTCAGACGACGCGGGAGGCGCGCAGGCCGGCGATCTCGTCGGGGGAGAAGCCGGCCTCGGCCAGCACCTCTTCGGTATGTTCGCCGGGCTCGGCGACGGGCGTCTCGATGGCCCAGGGCGTGCGCGACATGACGAGGGGCTGGGCAATGAGGCGGATGTCGCCGCGGGCATGGTGGTGGACCGGCACGGCCATGCCGAGATGCTCGACCTGCGGATCGGCGAAGACCTCGTCCATGGTGTAGATCGGCCCTGCCGGCACGCCCTCGCTCTCCAGGCGATCGAGCCAGTGGGCGGTGGACTGGGTGCGGAACAGGTCGCCGAGGAGGCCCATCAGGGCCGGGCGGTTCTTGAAGCGAAGCTTTGCGTCGGCGTAGTCGGGATGGTCGGCAAGGTCGTCGCGGCCGATGGCCGTGCAGAAGCTCTTCCACTGGCCCTCGCCGCCAACGCCGACATTGATGTAGCCGTCGGCGGTGGGCAGCACGCCCATGGGCGTGGAATGCGGATGGTCGTTGCCGTTCTGCGGAGGAACCTTGCCCTCGACCGTGTAGACGGCGGCCTGGAAGTCGCACATGGCGATCATGGCCTGGAGCAGCGAGGTCTGCACCCACTGGCCCTCGCCGGACTTCTCGCGCTCGGCCAGCGCGACGAGGATGCCGGTGGCCGCATAGACACCGGCGGCGGAGTCGGCGACGGCGATTCCGGCGCGCATCGGCCCCTCGCCGGGATGGCCGGTGATGGCCATGAGCCCGCCCATGCCTTGCGCGATCTGGTCGAAGCCGGCGCGGGTGCGGTAGGGGCCGGTCTGGCCGAAGCCGGAGACCGAGGCGAGGATGATGCGCGGGTTCACCGCGCGCAGGGCCTCGTAGCCGATGCCGAGGCGGTCCTTCACGTCCGGCCGGTAGTTCTCGACGACCACGTCGGCCGTCTCCACCAGCTTCAGGAAGACGGCGCGGCCCTCTTGGGTCTTGAGGTTGAGGGTCAGCGACCGCTTGTTGCGGTGCAGGTTCTGCATGTCGAAGCCGTGGCGGTCGCCCGACATGTTCTCGTTCGGGTCAACGCCGGGCGGGGCCTCGATCTTGATCACGTCCGCGCCGAAATCCGCGAGGACGCGGCAGCAGGTGGGCCCCGCGCGCACGCGCGTGAGATCAAGGACGCGAATGTGGTCGAGCGCGGTCGATGGGCGCGGTCTGGGCATGTCCTGTCCGGGGCCTTTGGGCAGAAGGGCCCGCAGACTAGGGCGGTTCCGCCGCCGACGGAAAGGGGACAGCCGGCATGACAGGCCGGCTGTGAGTTGATCCAGCGCAGCGACTGGCGGGCGGGAGAGGTCCATGCTGCCCGTCATGGTCACACAGGAGGTTCCCATGCTCGCACGGACTCCCGCACCCCCGTCCCCGTCCCAACCCGGTCCCGCCGACCTCGTCGCCTATGCTGCCGCCTTGCCGGCGGTGGCGAGCGCCGTCGGCGCCGAACTGCGCGACTTCGCCGCAGAACGGCTGAAGGCGCAGGGCGAGCGCATCCGCGCCTGGTCGTCGATCCGCTCGCCGCTCGACTTCATCGACATCGAGCTGCGCTTTGCGGCGGAAACCCTCGGCGCCTATGCCGACGAGGCCATGCACCTGCAGGAGGTTGCCCGCACCGCGGCGGAGGTCGTCGCGCCCTCGTCGCGGGGCTGATCGGGGACGCACCATGGGACGGCGCATCGCCATCATCCAGGGGCATCCGGACCTCGCGCCGGAACGCCTCTGCCGCCGGCTGGCCGCGGCCTACGCCGCCGGCGCCGCCGAGGCGGGCCATGAGGTCCGTGTCATCGACGTCGCGACGCTCCACCTGCCGATGCTCGCCACCAAGGCCGATTTCGAGACCGGCACCGCCCCGGATGCGGCCCGCGCGGCGCAGGAGACGCTGGCCTGGGCCGAGCACTGGCTCATTCTCTATCCGCTGTGGCTCGGCTCCATGCCGGCCCTGCTCAAGGGCTTCTTCGAGCAGGTGGGCCGGCCCGGTTTCGCCTTCCGCTACCGCGACAAGGGCTTCCCGGAGAAGCTCATGGCCGGCCGCAGCGCCCACGTGGTCGTGACCATGGGCATGCCCGGCTTTCTCTATCGCTGGTTCTACGGCGCCCACAGCCTCAAGGCCCTGAAGCGCAACATCCTCGGCTTCATCGGCGTCGGCCCCATCCGCGACACGGTCATCGGCGGCGTCGACGGCCTCGGACCCGAGGGCGTGGCCAAGCTGGAGACCCGGTTCCGCGGGCTCGGCGCCACGGCGGGCTGACGCGCCTGCAAAGCCCGCCCTCCCGTTATGCGACGGGGCGGCTGGTCGGCACGCGGCGAGTGTGGTTCTGTGCCGCCCCCGAACGGACGGGCGGCCTGCCGCACCGTCCGCGATGCGATCCGAGGAGGCACCGCCCATGACCCAAGTGTTCCGCAACTTCATCGCCGGCGAGTTCGTCTCGCCCGCCAAGGCGGCGCCGAACCTCAACCCGTCCAACACCACCGAGGTGGTCGGCGAGTATGCCCAGGGTACGGTCGAGGACCTCAACGCCGCCGTCGCCGCCGCCAAGGAGGCCTTCCCAGCCTGGAGCCGGTCCAACCCGCAGCTGCGCTACGACGTGCTGATGAAGGCCTCGAACGAGGTCATGGCGCGCAAGGAAGAGCTCGGTGCGCTGCTCTCCCGCGAGGAGGGCAAGACCCTTCCCGAGGGCATCGGCGAGGTCGCCCGCGCCGGCCAGATCCTGTCCTTCTTCGCCGGCGAGGCGCTGCGCCTCAACGGCGAGCTGGTGAACTCGGTCCGTCCGGGCGTCGGCATCGAGATCACCCGCGAGGCCGTTGGCGTCATCGGCATGATCACGCCGTGGAACTTCCCCATCGCCATCCCCTGCTGGAAGATCGCCCCGGCGCTGGCCTACGGCAACACCATCGTCATCAAGCCGGCCGACCTCGTGCCGGGCTCGACCTGGGCGCTGGTCGACATCCTCAACCGCGCCGGCCTGCCCAGGGGCGTGCTCAACCTCGTCATGGGCCGTGGTTCGGTGGTGGGCCAGGCGATGCTGGAGCATCCGGATGTCCACGCCATCTCCTTCACCGGCTCGGTCTCGACCGGCCGCCGCATCGCCGCGGCCTGCGTCGCCGCGACGCCAATGAAGAAGGTGCAGCTGGAAATGGGCGGCAAGAACCCGCTCGTCGTGCTGGATGACGCCGATCTTGCCGTGGCCGTCGAATGCGCCGCCAATGGCGCCTTCTTCTCCACCGGCCAGCGCTGCACGGCCTCCTCGCGCCTCATCGTCACCGACGGCATCCACGACAAGTTCGTCGATGCGCTGACCGAGCGGCTGAAGGGCCTGGTCGTCGACGACGCGATGAAGTCCGGCACCCATATCGGCCCGGTCGTGGACCAGAGCCAGCTCGACCAGGACGAGAAGTACATCGCCATCGGCCGCGACGAGGGCGCGAAGCTCCATTGGGGTGGCGAGCGTCTGAACCGCGACAATCCCGGCTTCTTCCTGCAGCCGGCTTTGTTCACCGGCGTCGCCAACACCATGCGCATCGCCCGCGAGGAGATCTTCGGGCCGGTGGCGGCGGTCATCCGCGCCAAGGGCTATGACGAGGCGCTGGCGATCGCCAACGACACCGATTTCGGCCTCTCGGCGGGCATCTGCACGACCTCGCTGAAGTATGCGTCGCACTTCAAGCGCAATGCCGAGGCCGGCATGGTCATGGTCAACCTGCCGACGGCGGGCGTCGATTATCACGTGCCGTTCGGCGGCCGGAAGGGCTCGAGCTATGGCCCGCGCGAGCAGGGCGCCTATGCCCGCGAGTTCTACACCACGGTGAAGACCTCCTACACGCTGGCATGACGGGGAGGGGGCTCATCACGTCATGTGATTGCCCCTGACCAAGGGCCTCATTGGCCCCTCACCCTTCCCTCTCCCCGCTCGCGGGGAGAGGGTGACCACGATGTCCCGACCTTTCCGATCGCTGCGTGCCAGGCCCGGCCGTAGCCGTTATCCCGCGACGCTTTTGCCCCCTCTCCCCGCCTGCGGGGAGAGGGAAGGGTGAGGGGCCGTTCGGTCCCTCCCCCTAAACGCGGCCTCACCCCAGCAGCTGCCCGCCATCCACGACCACGGTCTGCCCGGTCACCCAGCCGGCATAGGGCGAGGCAAGGAAGAGCACGACATTGGCGACCTCCTGCGGGGTGCCGAGCCGCTTGAAGGGGATCGAGCCGAGGATGCGGTTGTAGAGGGCGGGAGCGGTCGTCTTGCGCTGCTCCCAGCTGCCGCCGGGAAACTCGATGGAGCCGGGCGCCACGCAATTGGCGCGAATGCCCTTCGGCGCGAGCGCCGCCGCCTGGCTCGACGTGTACTGGATGACCGCCGCCTTCACCGCCGCATAGGCGGCCGTGCGGACCGACGGACGGTAGCCGGAGATCGACGCGACATTGACGATCGAGGCGCCGGTCGCGGCCTCGAGGAAGGTCATGGCGGCGTGGCTCGCCCGCACCGTCGCCATGACGTCGACGTTCAGCCCTTTCTGCCAGCCCTCCTCGGTGTCGCCCATGCCGAAGCCCGAGGCGTTGTTGACGAGGATGTCGATGCCACCGAGGGCCTTGGCGGCGGCCGGGACATAGGCGGCGATCGCCTCGCCATCGGCGAGGTCGCAGGAGGCCTGATGGGCTGTCACGCCATGGGCGGCGATCTCGGCGGCCGTGGCCTTCAGGGCCTCCTCGCCGCGGGCGCAGATGGAGACGCCCGCGCCCGCCGCCGCAAAGCCCAGCGCGATGGAGCGGCCGATGCCGCGGCTGCCGCCGCAGACGACGACGCGCTTGCCCTTGAAGTCGAATGCCATGGTCGATCCCTCATGATCCGGCCTGCCGCCGGGAGTGGCCGAGCATGGCACAGGCCGCTTCACCCCGCTCCGATGGCTGGGCGCGGCCTGCCATGTCCGCGACGCACGGGGCGTGGCGGCCGAGCGGCCCGTCAGGGCAGGTCGATGATCTCGACCCAGTTGGGGTCCCGGCCGATGGGGTACTGCTGCAATGTTCGCAGCGCGCCACTCGCCTGGTCGATGGCATAGACGGTCGCGCCGTTCGACTTCTGCCCCACGGCCACGAGGAATCGCCCGCGCGGGTCGACGTTGAAGCCGCGCGGCTGCGTCTCCGTCGGCACGCTGCCGATCGTCGTGAGGGCACCGGTGGCGGCGTCGACGCGGTAGGCGGTCAGCGTCGAGGTCGTCCGCTCGGAGGCGTAGAGGAAGCGGCCGTCCGGCGTCAGGTGGATGTCGGCCGCCCAGGGCTTGGCGCCGGCGGCACCCGCCGGCATCGCCGTGGAGGTGGAGGCCTCCGCGAGCGTCCCGGCGGCTGCGTCATAGCGGTAGCTGTTGATGGAGCCATCGAGCTCGTTGATCAGAAAGACGAAGCGGTCGTTCGGGTGGAACACGAAATGCCGCGGCCCGGCGCCGGCCCGGGTCTCGACGAAGGGCGGCGTGTTGGGGGCAAGACGCCCGGTCGCCGCATCGAGCCGGTACTGAAGGACGATGTCGCCGCCGAGATTGGTGGCGAAGACGTTGCGGTTCTGTCGGTCCGCGAGGATCGCATGGGCGTTCTTGCGCGTCTCGATCACCTGGATTGGCTCGCCGCGCGCGACGCCGGACGCCTCGATCGGCGTCACGGCGATCCGATTGCCGCCATAGGACGCCGAGAAGAGGTAGCGGCCCGTTCGGTCTGTCGACAGATAGGCCATGTTGTCGGGCAGGGGCGCGGTCTCGACGTGGGCGAGGCCGCCGGTCTTCGGGTCGATGGCGAAAGTCGAGACCGAGAAGGGCGCCGAGCGCAGCCCGACATAGAGGAACCGCTTGTCGGGCGAGACGGCCATGGGCATGGCGGTGCCGGAGGTCGGGACTCGCGACACCTCGCGAAGGGCGCCCGTTTCCGCGTCCAGCGCCATGGCGACGATCTCGCGGCTCTCGGCATTGGAAATGTAGACCATCGTGGCGGCGTTTGACGCCGGCGCGGCAAGGCAGGCGGCGAGCGTCGCCGCCGCGGCGAAAAGGCTTCTCATCATGGCGTTCGTCCCTGAAATGACCTCGGCGCTTCCGGCCGATTGGATGCCATGCTGACTACCATACAAGTTTTGTCAAACGTGCTCTTCCCGATGGCCTCGTCCACTCGGTGGAGGGCGCAAGGTTCCTGTTGCCTTCCGTCCCGGGCAGCGATTGAATGCGCCCAAGAAACATTCGCACCGGTATGTTTTCGGGCGACGAGGAAATGCTGATGCCGGGTATCGTCCCGGCCGCTGAGGAGGCTCAGATGGAACTGAGGTTCACCGACGAGGAGCTCGCCTTCCGCAAGGAGGTGCAGGCCTTCATCGACGCGAAACTGCCGCGGGCGCTGCGCGAGAAGCTCGCCGCCGGCCATCATCCGACCCGCGACGACATCGTCTTCTGGCAGCGCACGCTGAACGAGAAGGGCTGGGGCGTCGCCCATTGGCCCGTCGAATATGGCGGCACCGGCTGGGACGCGGTGAAGCAGTACATCTTCCTCGAGGAGATGATGATGGCGCCGGCCCCGCCGCCGCTCGCCTTCGGCACCTCCATGGTCGGCCCGGTCATCTACACCTTCGGCTCGGAGGCGCAGAAGAAGCGCTTCCTGCCGGGCATCGCCAATCTCGACGACTGGTGGTGCCAGGGCTTCTCGGAGCCCGGCGCCGGTTCGGACCTTGCGGGCCTCAAGACCCGCGCCGAGAAGGTCGGCGACCACTGGGTCATCAACGGCCAGAAGACCTGGACCACGCTCGGCCAGTATGCCGACTGGATCTTCGTCCTCGCCCGCACCGACCCGACCGTGAAGAAGCAGGAGGGCATCTCCTTCATCCTCGTCGACATGAAGACGCCGGGCATCACGGTGAAGCCGATCCAGACGATCGACGGCGGCCGCGAGGTCAACGAGGTCTTCTTCGACGACGTGAAGGTGCCGCTGGAGAACCTCGTCGGCCAGGAGAACAAGGGCTGGGACTACGCCAAGTTCCTGCTCGGCAACGAGCGCACCGGCATCGCCCGCGTCGGCATCTCCAAGCAGCGCATCCGCCGCATCAAGGAGATGGCGGCCATCGAGCAGCGCGGCGGGCGCCCGCTGATCGAGGACCAGCGCTTCCGCGAGAAGATCGCGGAGGTGGAGGTCGAGCTGAAGGCGCTGGAGATCACCCAGCTGCGCGTCATCGCCGGCGAGAAGAAGCGCGAGAAGGGCAAGCCGGATCCGGCCTCCTCCGTGCTGAAGATCAAGGGCTCGGAGCTGCAGCAGGCGACGACCGAGCTGCTCATGGAGGTCATCGGCCCCCATTCTGCTCCTTACGCGCCGGAGGAGCCGGGCTCCAACGAGCCGCCGATCGGGCCGGAATGGGCCCAGACCATCGCGCCGACCTATTTCAACGTGCGCAAGGTCTCGATCTACGGCGGCTCGAACGAGATCCAGAAGAACATCATCGCCAAGGCGGTGCTGGGTCTCTGAGCCCGACAGGCTGCACCCCGCGGCCCACGCTCCGTCATGGCCGGGCCTGTCCCGGCCATCCACGACTTGAACACCACCGTCGCTGAAGGAAGTCGTGGATGCCCGGCACAAGGCCGGGCATGACGACCACACCGCTTCAGCTTCGCACGGAACCCCACGGACAGGCTCCCGCCATGGATTTCGATCTCTCCGAAGAACAGCAACTCCTGAAGGACTCGGTGGAGGGCTTCCTCTCCGACACCTACGGCTTCGAGGAGCGCAAGAAGATCGCCGCGCTCCCCGGTGGCTGGAGCCCCGAGGTCTGGGCGAAGTTCGCCGAGCTCGGCATTCTCGGCCTGCCCTTCGCCGAGGAGGATGGCGGCTTCGGCGGCGGCGCCGTCGAGACCATGCTGGTCTTCGAGAGCTTCGGGAAGCATCTCGTGCTCGAGCCCTATCTCGCGACCGTCGTGCTGGCCGGCGGCGTGCTGAAGCGTGCCGGGTCCGCCGAGCAGAAGGCGGCTCATATCGCCGCCATTGCCGAGGGCACCAGCACCTATGCGCTCGCCACCACCGAGCGGCATTCGCGCTATGACCTCTTCGACGTCACCACCACGGCGAAGAAGGATGGCGGCTCCTTTGTGCTCGACGGCGAGAAGGCCGTCGTCGTCCATGGCGGCACGGCCGATCACCTTGTCGTCTCGGCCCGCACGGCCGGCGCGCGCCGCGACAAGGGCGGCATCGGCCTCTTCCTCGTGGCGGCGGATGCGGCGGGCCTGTCGCGCCGCTCCTCGCCGACCCAGGACGGCACCCACGCCGCCGAGGTGACCCTGTCGGGCGTGCGCGTCGATGCGGCCCATGTGCTGGGCGATCCGGAAGGCGGCCTGCCGATCCTCGAGGCGGTGGCCGACGAGGCCATCGCCGCGCTCTGCGCCGAGGCGGTCGGCGCGATGAGCGAGCTCACCGACGTGACGGTCGACTACCTCAAGCAGCGCAAGCAGTTCGGCATCAATATCGGCCAGTTCCAGGCGCTGCAGCATCGCGCTGCCGAGATGTTCGTGGCGCTGGAGCAGGCGCGCTCCATGGCCATGTTCGCGGCCATGACGGCGGCCACCGAGGATGCCCGCGAGCGCCGGGCGCTCGCCTCCGCGGCCAAGGTGCAGATCGGCCGCTCCGCCAAGTTCATCGGCCAGCAGGGCATCCAGCTGCATGGCGGCATCGGCATGACGATGGAGTACAAGGCCGGCCATTATTTCAAGCGGCTGACCATGATCGACACGCTGTTCGGCGATGCCGACCATCACATCAGCGAGGTCGCCGATTACGGCCGGCTGGTCGCGGCGGCCTGATCCGCTATACCCCTCGAACGCCTGGCCGGGCCCGCTGCGAAAAAATCGCGGCGGGCCCGAACCTTTTTCCGCGGCGGCGCGACCCATGGTCATTCGGGGCGACAGGAGCCCCCACCTGACAAGGACCACGACCATGAACCGCTTCAAGACCCTCGCTCTCGCCGCCGCCGCCGTCGCCACCCTCTCGGTGGGCGTCGCCTCCCAGGCCCAGGCTGGCCCCTGGCATCATCATCACGGCCGCGGCGTCGCCCTCGGCGTCGGCGCCCTCGCCACCGGCCTCATCGTCGGCGGCGCCATCGCGGCGGCCAACTCCCGCGCCTACGCTTCCGAGTGCTACCTGACCCGCCGCTGGGTCGACACCCCCTACGGCGTCGAGCGCCGCACGGTCCGCGTCTGCAACTGATCCGTCCCCTTCAGAGCAGATGCTTGGGAGCCCCGGTCGAAAGGCTGGGGTTTTCCGCGTCCGGGGTGCTGCCGGGGCATGTCAGCAATCCGTGAGCGCGTGCCGCAAAGGGGTCGACGCCGCACCGCGGCAGGACCACATTGGAGGGGCATCACGAGTCCCGTCCCTTTGAGCCCGCCGGCCCGGCCGGTGGGCGCCGCGCTTTTTGCAAGGTCTTCATGCTCCGCTATCTCGAAACCCGCGTCGATCCCGTCGCCGCGCCGCCCGGCGAGGGGCCGCCCGCGGGCCTCATCGCCTTCTTCTGGTATTTCATTTCGCAGGCGAAATGGCTTTTCGCGGCGCTCTTCGTCGTCGGCATCGCGGCTGCGCTGGTCGAGACGGCGATCCCCTATTTCATCGGCCGCCTGGTGGCGATCCTGACCTCGACGCCGCGCGAGGAACTCTTCGCCACGGCCTGGCCGACCTTCGCGACCATGCTCGGCGTGGTCCTGGTGGCGCGCCCCGCCATCCTGTTCGTGCAGCGCGCCATCTCCAACCACGGCATTTCAGGGCCCCTCAACACGCTGACGCGCTGGCAGAGCCACCATCACGTCATCCGCCAGTCGCTCGGCTTCTTCCAGAACGACTTCGCTGGCCGCATCGCCAACCACGTGATGCAGGCGGGTGGCGGCGTGCGCGAGACGGCGCTCGCCACCATGCGCTCCGTGCTGCACATCCTGTTCTACGGCGTCGCCGCGACCGGCCTGATGCTGGCGCAGGACTGGCGCCTCGCCCTGCCGATCCTCGTCTGGGTCGTGCTCTATGTCACGCTGCTCACCGCCATGGTGCCGAAGCTGCGCGACCGCTCGCGCGAGGCCTCCGCCAAGCGCTCGGCGGTCACCGGCAAGGTCGTCGACGGCTACACCAACATCCAGACGGTGAAGCTCTTCGCCCGCACCGCCGACGAGGACCGCTACATCCGCGACGCCATGCTGGAGATGAACACGGCGTTCCTCGCCCAGCACCGGGTCAACACGCTGTTCACGGTGCTGCTGAACCTGCTCAACGCCGCGCTCCTCGCGGCGGTCGGCACGCTCGCCGTGGTGCAGTGGCAGGCCGGCCGCGTCGAGATCGGTGCGGTGGCCATGGTGCTGCCGCTGACCATCCAGCTCATCAGCATGTCCGGCTGGGTGGCGGCGGAGATCCAGGGAATCTTCGAGAATGTCGGCGTGGTGCAGGAGAGCATGGGCTCCATCGCTCGCCCCATCACCATGCGCGATGCGCCGCAGGCGCGCCCGCTGGCGGTCACCGGCGGGGGCATCACCTTCGATCGCGTCACCTTCGGCTATGGCCGCAAGGACCGGCCGGTGATCGACGCGCTGTCGCTGACCATCCGGCCGGGCGAGAAGGTCGGGCTCGTCGGCCGCTCGGGCGCCGGCAAGTCCACGCTGGTGAACCTCATGCTGCGCTTCCATGACGTGGAGGAGGGCGCCATCCGCATCGACGGGCAGGACGTCCGCGAGGTGACGCAGGAGAGCCTGCGCCAGGCGGTGTCGGTGGTCACCCAGGACACCTCGCTGCTGCATCGCTCGATCCGCGACAACATTCTCTACGGGCGGCCCGATGCCAGCGAGGCGGAGTTGGAGGCGGCGGCGCGCCAGGCCCATGCCGACAGCTTCATCCCGGGCCTGCGCGACATTGCGGGACGCACCGGCTACGACGCCCATGTCGGCGAGCGCGGCGTCAAGCTGTCCGGCGGCCAGCGCCAGCGCATCGCCATCGCCCGCGTCATCCTCAAGGACGCGCCGATCCTCGTCCTCGACGAGGCGACGGCCGCCCTCGACAGCGAGGTGGAGGCAGCGATCCAGGAGAGCCTCGGCGACCTCATGGAGGGCAAGACCGTGCTCGCCATCGCCCACCGGCTGTCCACCCTGAAGATCATGGACCGGCTGGTGGTCATCGATGGCGGGCGCATCGTCGAGGAGGGCTCCCACGACGCGCTCATCGCCCGCCGCGGTCTCTATGCCCAGCTCTGGGCCCGCCAGTCCGGCGGCTTCCTCGCCGATCTCACGGAGGCCGCCGAATAGGGTGTCCCGGGGCCGGTATCCACATGCCGCAACGGCATGAGGCAGCCGGTCGCAGGAGGTTTTGCCTGCCTGTTTGGCAAGAAACGCGAGGTTCCTAGGCATCTTGCCGCCATTGCGGTCAAGGTTTGTCCTTGCCGTGGAGATCACGCGAATCCGCGTTGACTTCCGTTCCCGAAAACGCTCCGATCCCCGCTTCGTGAGCCGACCCCCTGCGAAGTCGGCCCGACAGAGAGTGGTACGCCAAAGGCGCGCGAGGAGTGAGGGCAATGAAGGAAACTGAAATCCGCGGCATGGTCGCCGACGTGAAGGAGGGCAAACTCTCCCGTCGTGACTTCGTGAACCGCATGCTCGCCGTCGGCGTCACCGCGCCGATGTCCTGGCACATCCTGGACTTCCACGGCGTGGCCCAGGCCCAGTCGCTGCCGCGCTACACGCCCACCAAGGCCGGCGGCGGTGGCCCGCTGAAGATCCTGCTCTGGCAGGCGCCCACCCTGCTGAACCCCCATTTCGCCATCGGCACCAAGGACCAGGAAGCCTCGCGCGTGTTCTATGAACCGCTGGCCGGCTGGGACACCGACGGCAACCTCGTGCCGATCCTCGCCGCCGAGATCCCCAGCCGCGAGAAGGGCACCGTCTCCGCCGACGGCCTCTCGGTCACCTGGAAGCTGAAGGCGGGCGTGAAGTGGCATGACGGCAAGCCGCTGACCGCCGATGACCTGATCTTCACCTGGCAGTATGCCGGCGACCCGGCCACGGCCGCGACGACGATCGGCACCTACCAGAACATCAAGGTCGAGAAGGTCGACGACCTGACGGTCAAGATCACCTTCCCGCAGCCGACGCCCTTCTGGGCCGACGCCTATGTCGGCGCCGCCGGCATGGTGCTGCCGAAGCACGTGTTCGAGCAGTTCAAGGGCGCCGCCTCGCGCGATGCGCCGGCGAACCTCAAGCCGGTCGGCACGGGCCCCTACAAGTTCGTCGACTTCAAGCCCGGCGACATGCTGCGTGGCGAGCGCAACACCGAGTATCACATCGCCAACCAGCCCTTCTTCGACACGCTCGAGGTCAAGGGCGGCGGTGACGCCGTGTCGGCCGCCCGCGCGGTCATCCAGACGGGCGAGTTCGACTATGCCTGGAACATGCAGGTGGAGGACGAGATCCTCCTGCGCATGGAGCGTGGCGGTCGCGGCAAGGCCATTCCGGTCGCCAGCGGCAACATCGAGTTCATCATGCTCAACGTCACCGATCCGTGGACCGAGGTCGACGGCGAGCGTTCGAGCGTGAAGACCAAGCACCCGACGCTGACCGATCCGGCCGTGCGCCAGGCGATCAACCTGCTGATCGACCGCGATTCCGTGGAGAAGTTCATCTACGGCCGCGGCGGCAAGGCGACCGCCAACTTCGTCAACGCCCCGGCGAAGTTCACCTCGCCGAACATGAAGTACGAGTTCAACGTCGACAAGGCGAACAAGATCCTCGACGACGCGGGCTGGGTCCGCGGCTCCGACGGCATCCGCGCCAAGGACGGCAAGAAGCTGAAGTTCGTCTACCAGACGTCCATCAACGCGCCGCGCCAGAAGACCCAGGCCATCATCAAGCAGGCCGCCCAGCGCGCCGGCATCGACCTGGAGCTGAAGTCGGTCACGGCTTCGGTCTTCTTCTCCTCCGACGTCGCCAACCCGGACACCTATTCCAAGTTCTACTGCGACATGCAGATGTACACGACCACCATGCTGCAGCCGGACCCCGAGCGGTTCCTGCTCCAGCTGGTCTCGTGGGAGATCGCGAACAAGGAGAACAAGTGGCAGGGCCGGAACATCACCCGCTTCACCAGCAAGGAGGCGGACGATGCGTTCAAGGAGGCCCAGAACTCTCTGGATCCGGCCCGTCGCGCGGCGCTGTTCATCCGCATGAACGACATCTTCTGCAGCGAGAACATCCTCCTGCCCGTTCTCGCCCGCACCCGCATGGCTGCCAGCAGCAACAGGCTCACACCCACGCTTTCGGGCTGGGATCTTGACCTGTGGCTCCTGAATGCGTGGTTCCGGCCCTCCTGAGGCCGGAACACCTCAGGTCCCGCTCAAGAGGAACCAGGCAGTTCACTTATGGGTACATACCTCCTCCGGCGATTGCTGATCGCCATTCCGAGCCTGCTTGGCATCAGCATCGTGCTTTTCACGGTGCTGGCGCTGGCTCCTGGCGATCCCTTCGAGGAGATGGCCACCAATCCGAACATCCCGCCCGAAGTGCGCCTCGCGCTTCGGGCAAAGTTCGGCATCGATGATCCCGTCTACATTCGCTACATCCGCTGGCTGACGGCGATGCTGCAGGGCGACTGGGGCTTCTCCTTCGCCAGCCGCGTCAATGTCGACGACCTCATCCTGCAGCGCCTGCCGGCGACGATCTTCGTCATCGGCTCCTCGCAGGTTCTGGCGCTCGCCATCGCGCTGCCGGTGGGCATCTACGCGGCGACGCGGCCCTATTCGGTCTTCGACCAGATCGCCAACACCTTCGCCTTCATTGGCTTCTCGCTGCCGACCTTCTTCACCGGCCTCCTGTTCATCCTGGTCTTCTCGATCTGGCTGGACTGGCTGCCCTTCGTCTTCCGGTCCGACATCGATGCGACCGGCTGGCGCTGGTACTGGGAGCAGATCCGGCAGGCGATCATGCCGGTCATGGTGCTCGGCCTGTTCCAGGCGGCGTCCTACACCCGCTATGTCAGGTCGGCGGTGCTCGACGTCATCCGGCTCGACTTCGTCACCACGGCCCGCGCCAAGGGCCTCGGCGAGAAGCGCGTCATCGTCAAGCACGTGGTGCGCAACGCGCTCATCCCGGTCGTGACGCTGGTCGCGCTGCAGATGCCGACCGTCTTCGGCGGCGCCATCGTCACCGAGCAGATCTTCCGCGTGCCGGGCATCGGCTCGCTGCTGATCAGCGCCATCCTGTCCAACGATACTCCCGTCATCATGGCCGTGACCTTCGTGTTCGCGTGCCTCGTCGTGTTCTTCAACCTCCTTGCAGATGTCCTCTATGGCTGGCTCGACCCCCGCATCGCCTTCCGCTGATCCGGCGGTGGCCGATATCGGTGTCCTCGCCAGGGCGGAGCACGTCTCGCCCTGGTTGGATGCCTGGCGCAAATTCCGCCGTCACAAGCTGGCCGTGGCCAGCACGGTGATCCTCGGCGCGATCATCCTTGCGGTGATCGTCGGCCCGTGGGTCTGGCGCGTCCCGATCAACGAGATCGATTTCACGGCGCGCCTTGCGCCTCCGTCGCCGAAGCACCCCTTCGGCACGGACGACCTCGGACAGGACCTGCTGGCGCGCATGATCTATGGCGGGCGTATCTCGCTCGCCGTGGGTCTTGCGGCCATGCTGGTGGCCATCATCGTCGGCGTGGTGGTGGGCGCCATCGCCGGCATCTCGCGCGGTCCGGTGGACGCGGCGCTGATGTGGGTGACGGACCTGTTCCTGTCGCTGCCGCAGCTGCCGCTGCTGCTGCTGATCATCTACCTGTTCCGCGATGCGCTGAAGGATCTCTTCGGCGTCGAGATGGGCGTCTTCATCCTCATCGTCGTCGTCATCGGCGGCCTGAGATGGATGCCTGTCGCCCGTCTCGTGCGCGCCCAGTTCCTGTCGCTGCGCGAGAAGGAGTTCGTCGAGGCCGCCCACGCGCTCGGCGCCTCGCGGATGCGGCAGGTGGTCCGGCACATCCTGCCGAACGCCATGGGTCCGGTGATCGTCGCGGCGACCATCGACGTCGCCGCCGCCATCATCGCGGAATCGACGCTGTCCTTCCTCGGCCTCGGCTTCCCGCCGGATATCCCGACCTGGGGTCGCCTGCTGTTCGACGCCAAGGACTTCCTGGACTATGCGCCGCACTGGGCGCTGTTCCCGGGCGCGGCGATCTTCATCACCGTGCTGACCATCAACTTCATCGGTGATGGCCTGCGCGACACCTTCGACCCGCGCCGCGTGCTCTAAGGGCACGCCGCACGGCCGGTTCATCCGCCGCGCTCCGCAAGGGGCGCGGCGGTTTCCGTTTCAGGGGGATCAGCCGCCGGGCGCCCCTTGGGTGTTCACATAGACCGCGTAGATGCCGCGGCCGGTCGCCATGAACAGGCGGTTGCGGTGGCGGCCGCCGAAACAGACATTGGCGCAGCGCTCGGGCAGGCGGATGCGGCCGATGGCCGTGCCGTCGGGCGCGAAGACCATGACGCCGTCGAGCTCCGGCGTCCCCATCCCCCAGCCGCACCAGAGATTGCCATCGACGTCGCAGCGGATGCCGTCCGGCGTGCCGCCGGGCCCCGCATCGACGAAGACGCGGCGGTTGGCGATGGCGCGGCCGTCGGCGGTGACGTCATAGGCCGCGATCAGGCGATGGGGCGTGGCGCGCGACTCGACGAGGTAGAAGGTGCGCTCATCGGGTGAGAAGCACAGGCCGTTCGGGCCGGCGACATTCTCGGCGACGGCGGCGATGCCGAGCCCGTCAGGGTCGATGCGGTAGACGTTCTGCGGCAGCTCCTGCGGAGCGGGCTCGCCCTCGTAGTGGCTCAGCAGGCCGAAATGCGGATCGGTGAACCAGATGGAGCCATCCGACTTCACCACGACATCGTTGGGCGAGTTCAGGCGGCGGCCCTCGTAATGGCTCGCCAGGACGGTGATGGACCCGTCGTATTCGGTGCGGATCACCCGCCGGCCGCCATGCTCGCAGGTGACGAGGCGGCCCTGGCGGTCGCGGGTGTTGCCGTTGGCCTTGTGGCTGGGCTTTCGGAAAACCGTGACGGCGCCGGTCTCCTCGTCCCAGCGCAGGATGCGGTCATTGGGAATGTCGCTGACCAAGAGGCAGCGCTGATCGCCCAGCCAGACGGGACCCTCGCCCCAGCGCAGGCCGGTGGCGAGGCGCTCCACCGCGGCATTGAACAGGCGGTACTTCAGGAACCGCGGATCGAGGATCTCGATGGACGGGTCGGGATAGATCGGGCTCGGCTCCCACATGCGCACCTCCGCGTGGCCGCTCTTCCGGCGGGTGGAGGGAGTGTCAGCCGCCCCAACCGGACGCGCAAGGACGGGAGGCGTCGGCCGCCCATGCGAAAAGGGCGCCCCGCGGGGCGCCCTGTCCATGGCCGGTTCAGTCCGGGTCAGTCGATGACCTGGACGATGCGGCGGGTGCCCGGCTCGACCAGGACCGTCCGGTTGTTGACGACCGTGTAGCGATACTGGGTCTCGCCGTACTGACGCGGCACCTCGTAGTAGGTCACGCTCGACGGCAGCTCGCGGCCGACCGCGACCTCGCCCTCGTAGGTGTAGGAGGGATGGCGGCGCTCCACGACATATTCGCGGAACTTCGGGCGGGACGCCTCGGCGATGCCGCCGACGATCGCACCAGCCGCGCCGCCGACCACCGCGCCCACCGGGCCACCGATCACGGCGCCGCCGACGGCGCCCGTGGCTGCACCGGCACCGACGCCGGGCGGAACGCCGGGCTCACGGGTCTGGGCGTTCGCGGGAAGGGCGAGGGCGAAAGCGCTGGCGAGCATGGCGCCGGCGAGAAGCTGTTTCTTCATGGGATCCTCCATCTGGAATGCCGGAAGGGCATGTCCTGACAACGTGCGGATCGGGATCCAGTTCGTATTTCCACATCACGGATCGTGACAATGCGCGACATGGCAGCCGTGCCCGGCCGATAGGAACGGAGGGTCAGGAGCGGCGCGCCAGCGGCAGCATCCGACCGAGCACGTCGTCGCGCAGGAGGTAGTGATGGCCGAGGGCGGCCGCGGCATGGAGGCCCGCCAGCAGCAGCAGGCCATGGGCCGCCGCCTCGTGGAGACCACTGATGACCTTGGCGAGGGCACGGTCGGCCGGCCAGGGCGATGGCAAGGACACGCCGAGAACCGAGACGTCGAGACCACGCGTCCACAGCATGAACAGGCCAAGCAGCGGCACCGCCACCATCACGGCGTAGAGCCCAGCGTGGGCAAGCCTGGCGGCGAAGGTGTCTGTGGTGACGGGGCGAGGCGAGAGCGCCCAGCGGCCCGCGCGCCAGGCGAGGCGCAAGGCCACCAGGGCGAGAACGACGATGCCGACCGATATGTGCAGGTTCTGCAGGCCCTGGCGCATCGCCCGCGGACCCTCGTCCTGCGCGAGGCCGAGCCCGTAGCACCCGGCGATGCCGATGGCGACGATCCAGTGCAGCGCGATGCTGAGGCGGTCATAAGCGGGGGAGGATGGGGTGGTCATGGCGAGGCCCTCGGATGGACTGGAGTCGGCCGGGGGCGCGCGACATGGTTCTCTTAGAATCATTCTAATGTATTGGCAAGAAGCGCAGGGGTGGAGCACGCGCAGCCGGTGCGCGCATATGCGCCGACAGGCCGCACCCTCTGTCCTAAGGACATGACGTGCCAGTCAGGTTTTCGATTGACTATGCTGACTGCGCCATGCAGCAATGCCGCCAACGCACGGCAAAAGAACAGAGTGCATGGTGGGAACGACCGACGAGATCATCCTCCAGACCCGTGGTCTGACGAAGGATTTCAAAGGCTTCACGGCTGTCAGCGAGGTGGACCTGGACGTGCGCCGGGGGAGCATCCACGCGCTGATCGGTCCGAACGGGGCCGGCAAGACGACCTGCTTCAACCTGCTGACCAAGTTCCTCATCCCGACGCGGGGGACGATCACCTACAAGGGGCAGGACATCACCCGCACCAAGCCGGCGGACATTGCCCGCCTCGGCCTCGTGCGGTCCTTCCAGATCTCGGCCGTCTTCCCGCATATGAGCGTGCTGGAGAACGTCCGCATCGCCCTGCAGCGCAAGCGCGGTGACAATTTCGATTTCTGGACCTCCGAAAGCGTCCTGTCCTCGCTGGATGCCGAGGCCGAGCGGCTCGTCGAGGCCGTGGGCCTCAAGGACTTCGTCCGCCACCAGGCGGTCGAGCTCTCCTATGGCCGCAAGCGGGCGCTCGAGATCGCGACGACGCTGGCGCTCGATCCGGAAATGATGCTGCTCGACGAGCCCATGGCCGGCATGGGCCACGAGGACGTCGACCGCATCGCCGAACTGATCCGCCGCGTCTCGGCGAACCGCACCATCCTCATGGTCGAGCACAATCTCTCGGTCGTCGCCTCGCTCTCCGACCGCATCACGGTGCTCGCCCGCGGCAAGGTGCTGGCGGAAGGTGACTATGCCACCGTGTCGAAGGATCCGCGCGTGATCGAAGCCTATATCGGAGCCGGTCATGGCTGACGCTGCCCTCGCAACGCCCGCCGCCACCACGGCCGCCCGCCCCATGCTGTCCGTGCGTGACCTCAATGCGTGGTACGGCGAGTCCCACGTGCTGCACGGCATGAGCCTCGACGTCGCCGAGGGCGAGGTCGTGACCCTGCTCGGCCGCAACGGCGCCGGCAAGACCACGACGCTGAAGTCGATCATCGGCATCATCAGCAAGCGGACGGGCTCCATCACCTTCGAGGGCGGCGAGACCATCGGCATGTCGTCGCGGGCCATCGCCAAGCTCGGCATCGGCTATGTGCCGGAGGAGCGCGGCATCTTCGCCTCGCTGTCGGTGGAAGAGAACCTGATGCTGCCGCCGCAGGTGCGCCCCGGCGGCATGAGCGTCGATCAGATCTTCGAGCTCTTCCCCAACATCAAGGAGCGGCTGAACAGCCAGGGCACCAAGCTGTCCGGCGGCGAGCAGCAGATGCTCTCCATCGCCCGCATCCTGCGCACCGGCGCCAAGTTCCTGCTGCTCGACGAGCCGACCGAGGGCCTCGCCCCCGTCATCATCGAGCAGATCGGCCGGACGATCGCCCGCTTGAAGCGCGAGGGCTACACCATCATCCTGGTGGAGCAGAACTTCCGCTTCGCCCAGACGGTCGCCGACCGCCACTATCTGGTCGAGCAGGGACGTGTCGTCGACATGATCCCCAATGACGCGCTCGACCAGAACATCGACAAGCTGCACGCCCATCTCGGCGTGTGAGCCCGCAACAACAAGAACAACCGACCCATCTGTTCTCTCTGGAGGAGACGACCATGACCTTCCGCATGAATCGCCGCTCGCTCATGGCCGGCGCCGCCGCCACCGCCTTCACCGCCCGGTCGATGGCCCAGGCCCAGCAGCCCATCAACGTCAAGATCGGCGTGCTGAATGACCGCTCCGGTCTCTATGCCGACCTCACCGGCGAGGGTTCGGTCATCGCCGCCCGCATGGCCGTCGAGGACTTCCGCGCCGCCGCCAACGGCATCAACGTGCAGATCGTCTCGGCCGACCACCAGAACAAGCCGGACGTCGGCGCCAACATCGCCCGCCAGTGGTACGACAACGACGCGGTCGACGTGATCACCGACGTGCCGACCTCCTCGGTCGGTCTCGCCATCAACCAGATCACCCGCGAGAAGAACCGCATCCACCTGAACTCGGGCTCGGCGACCTCGGACCTCACCGGTGCCCAGTGCTCGCCCAACACGATCCACTGGACCTACGACACCTACATGCTGTCGCAGGGCACCGGCGGCGCCATGGTGAAGGCCGGTGGCGACACCTGGTTCTTCCTCACCGCCGACTATGCCTTCGGCCATGCGCTGGAGCGTGACACCACCGCCGTGGTGCAGCGCGCCGGCGGCCGCGTCCTCGGCGGCGTGCGCACGCCCTTCCCGGGCACGGACTTCTCGTCCTTCCTGCTGCAGGCCCAGGCCTCGCGCGCCAAGGTCATCGGCCTCGCCAATGCCGGCGGCGACACCGTCAACTCGATCAAGCAGGCGGCCGAGTTCGGCATCACGGCAGGCGGCCAGAAGCTCGCCGGCCTCCTCGTCTTCGTCGTCGACGTGCACGCCCTCGGCCTGCAGACGGCGCAGGGCCTGGTGCTGACCGAGACCTTCTACTGGGATCTCAACGACAACACCCGCGCCTGGTCGCGTCGCTTCGGCGCGCAGCGCAACGGCTTCATGCCCACCATGGTCCAGGCCGGCGTCTATTCCTCGACGCTGCACTACCTCAAGGCCGTCGCCGCCACGAAGAGCAAGGACCCGGCCCAGGTCATGGCCTGGATGAAGGCCAACGGCACCGACGATCCGCTGTTCGGCCAGGGCACCATTCGCCAGGACGGCCGCAAGATCCATCCGGCCTATCTCTTCGAGGTGAAGAAGCCGTCGGAGTCGAAGGGCCCGTGGGACTACTACAAGCTGATCGCCACGATCCCGGGCGAGGAGGCCTTCCGGCCGCTCAACGCCGGCGGCTGCTCGCTGGTCCGCGCCTAAGACATTCGGGGAGGCGCCGTCCGCGGCGCTTCCCCTCATCCTTCAGCAAGGTCCGCCTTAGCCAGGTTCGCATCGATGTTCGAGCTTCTCGGCATTCCGCCGCAAGCCCTGTTCGGCCAGCTTCTGCTCGGCCTGATCAACGGGTCCTTCTACGCCATCCTGAGCCTCGGGCTCGCGGTGATCTTCGGCCTCTTGAACATCATCAACTTCACCCACGGCGCCCAGTACATGATGGGCGCCTTCATCGCCTGGATGCTGCTCAACTGGGTGGGCATCGGCTACTGGCCAGCGCTGCTGCTGGCGCCCATCGTCGCCGGCGTGACGGGCGTCATCATCGAGCGGACGCTGCTCAAACGCCTCTATCATCTCGATCATCTCTACGGCCTGCTGCTGACCTTCGGCCTTGCCCTCATCATCCAGGGCCTGTTCCGCAACCAGTTCGGCTCGTCGGGCCTGCCCTACCAGATCCCGGCCGAGCTGCGCGGCGGCCAGAACCTCGGCTTCATGTTCCTGCCGAACTATCGCGCCTGGGTGGTCGTCGCCTCGCTGGTCGTCTGCCTTGCCACCTGGTTCGTCATCGAGAAGACGCGGCTCGGCGCCTATCTGCGCGCCGCCACCGAAAACCCGACGCTGACCCAGGCCTTCGGCATCAACGTGCCGCTGCTGATCACGCTGACCTACGGCTTCGGCGTCGGCCTTGCCGCCTTCGCGGGCGTGCTGGCGGCCCCGATCTATTCGGTGAACCCCAACATGGGCGCCGACCTCATCATCGTCGTCTTCGCGGTGGTGGTCATCGGCGGCATGGGCTCGATCATGGGCGCCATCGTCACCGGCTTCGGCCTCGGCCTGATCGAAGGCCTGACCAAGGTCTTCTATCCGGAAGCCTCCGCCACCGTCATCTTCATCATCATGGCCATCGTGCTTCTCGTGAAGCCGGCGGGCCTGTTCGGGAGGGCCGCCTGATGGCCGAGATCTCCATCGCCGCGGCGCCTGCCAGCCCGTCCGAGGCTGCCGACCACTCGGCGCTGCATCGCACCCTGTTCATCGTGCTGGCGGCGCTTCTGGTCGTGCTGCCCTTCATCCCGGTGATCGGCTATCCGTTCTTCCTGATGAAGGTGCTGTGCTTCGCGCTCTTCGCCTGCGCCTTCAACCTCATGCTCGGCTATGGCGGCCTGCTGTCCTTCGGCCATGCCGCCTATTTCGGCTTCGCCTCCTATGTCTCGGCCTACACCGCCAAGCACTGGGGCCTGACGCCCGAGGCCTCGATCCTTCTCGGCACCGCCTCCGGCGCCATCCTGGGTCTGGCCTTCGGCTCGCTCGCCATCCGCCGCCAGGGCATCTACTTCGCCATGATCACCCTGGCGCTGGCCCAGATGGTCTACTTCTTCTCGCTGCAGACGCCGCGCTTCACCGGCGGTGAGGACGGCATCCAGGCCGTGCCGCGCAACGCCATCTTCGGCGTGCTGCCGCTCTCCAACGACACCGTCACCTATTACCTCGTCGCCGCCATCTTCATGGCCGGCATCCTGCTCATCTACCGCATCATCCACTCGCCCTTCGGCCAGGTGTTGAAGGCGATCCGTGACAACGAGGCGCGCGCCGTCTCGCTCGGCTACCGGGTGAACCAGTACAAGCTGGCGGTCTTCGTGCTCTCGGCCTCGCTGGCGGGCCTTGCCGGCGCCACCAAGGCGGTGGCGGTGCAACTCGCCTCGCTCACCGACGTGCACTGGAGCATGTCCGGCGAGGTGGTGCTGATGACGCTGGTCGGCGGCATGGGCACGGTCTTCGGCCCCATCGTCGGGGCGGCCGTCATCATCTCCATGCAGAACTTCCTCGCCGGCCTCGGCGCATGGGTGACGATCGTTCAGGGCGTGATCTTCGTGGTCTGCGTGCTCGTGTTCCGCGAGGGCATTGTCGGCGTCATCGGAAAGTGGCTGAAGAAGCCCTTGTGACGGCCGGGCGACGGTAGTCGGGAACGGCGGCAGATGAACGGCGTTTAAGCCAAATGCCGCGCCGTTCCCTCGCGAGCGTCGCGATTGTGCCGTCATTTGCGGTTGCCATGGAGGCCTGTCGGCTTTCGGGCCGCCGCTGATTCCGTGGAGTGACCGATGAACGCCCTGAAACGCGCCCTGCTCGCCGGCACCATCCTGCCGGTGCTCGCCATGGCTCCCGGCCTTGCCGAGACCTTGCCGTCGGGGCGGCTTGAGGTGGCGCAGCTCAACCCGCAGCAGGAGCGCGATCCGCGCCAGCAGCGGCCGGGCGGGCAGGGCCAGCAGGGCCGTCCGCCCGAGGGCCGGGCGCCCGGCGGGGGTGCTCCCGGTGGCGGGCAGGTGCAGCAGCCCCGTCCCCCCCAGGGTGGCTTCGGTGGCGGTGGCGGAGGTCAGGTCCAGCAGCCGCGCCCGCCCGTTGCGCCGGTCCAGCAGCCCCAGCGCCAGGTCCAGCCGGAGCGGCAGGCACCGCCCATCCAGCAGCGCCCTCCGGTCCAGCAGCCGCCGCAGCAGCAGCGCATTGCGCCGCCGGTTCAGTCGCAGCAGCCCCAGCGGACCGCGCCGCCCATCGCCCAGCCCACGCAGCCGACCCCGCCGCGGGTGAACCCGCCCTCCGGCGCGCAGCCGCCGCGCAGCCCGGGCTTCACCGGGCAGCCGCCCGGCCAGGGTCAGCAGCCCGGCGCCGGCCAGGCCCCGCGTCCCGGCCTTGGACAGCCTCAGCCGAACCGTGTCACGCCGCCCGCGGCCTCGGGTGACGGGCAGCGTCCGACGCCTGGCGCCATCCGGCCGCAGGACGGCCGCCCGCCCTTCGGCGGGAACCCGCCCGGCCAGACGGCGCAGCCGCCTGTGCAGCGTCCCGGCGCGGTTCCGCAGACCGGCGGTTCCCAGCAGCCTCCGGCCGGCCAGCCGCCCATCGGCCAGCGTCCGCCGGGCGTCGTTCCCGGCCAGCCGCAGACCGGCGGCGCTCAGCAGCCCCCGACCGGCCAGCCGCCGATCGGCCAGCGCCCGCCGGGCGTCATTCCCGGCCAGCCGGGCCAGCCGCAGACCGGTGGCGCGCAGCAGCCCCCGGCCGGCCAGCCGCCGATCGGCCAGCGCCCGCCCGGTGTCGTTCCCGGCCAGCCGCAGACCGGTGGGGCGCAGCAGCCCCCGACCGGCCAGCCGCCGATCGGCCAGCGCCCGCCCGGTGTCGTTCCCGGCCAGCCGCAGACCGGTGGGGCGCAGCAGCCCCCGACCGGCCAGCCGCCCATCGGCCAGCGTCCGCCGGGAGTCGTTCCGGGCCAGCCGCAGACCGGTGGCGCCCAGCAGCCCCCGACCGGCCAGCCGCCCATCGGACAGCGTCCGCCGGGCGTCGTTCCCGGTCAGCCGGGCCAGCCGCAGACCGGTGGCGCCCAGCAGCCCCCGACCGGCCAGCCGCCCATCGGACAGCGTCCGCCGGGTGTCGTTCCCGGCCAGCCAGGGCAGCCGCAGATCGGCGGCCCGGCCCAGCCGCCCGGTCTTCCCAACCAGCCGCAGACCGGCGGTCCCGCCCAGTCTCCGGCGCTGCCTCCGGGCCAGGGCTTCGGCCAGCAGCGGCCCGGCGGGCCCGGGGCTCCCGGCGGCTTCCAGGGCCAGCCCGGTCAGCCCGGCGTGGGCGTTCCCGGTGGTTTCGCCGGCCAGCCGCCGCGCCAGGGTCCGCCCGAGCAGCGTCGCGGCTCGCGCATCGGCCCCGCGGGTGCCGCCGCCATCGGCATCGGCGCTGGCCTTGTCGGCGGCTTCATGCTGAGCCGGGGCGCGCGCGCCGAGCGGGTCGACGAGATCCGCGACAGCCGCCGCGAGTTCACCCAGGACGGCGTCACCGTCATCCACGAGCCAGGCCGCACCATCATCCGGGACGGCGAGGGCACCTTCATCCGTCACGACGAGACGGCGCGCTTCCGCGAGCTCGGCGGCAATTTCCGCACCGAGCGTCGTGGCAACGAGATGGTCTCGATCTATGACCGGCCGGACGGCGTGCGTGTCATCACCGTCACCGACGAGAGTGGCGAACTGGTGCGCCGCATCCGCCGCTATCCCGACGGGCGCGAGGTGATCCTGATTGACAACTCGTTCCGGCCGCGCCCGCGGACCTTCGAGGAGCAGATCATCGAGCTGCCGCCGCCGGAATATTCGTTCCCGCGCAACCGCTACATCGTCGACGCCGATGAGGCATCGCCGGAGGTGATCTACGAGGCGCTGAGCGCGCCGCTGGTGCAGCGTCCGCCGCGCCGCTACACACTCGACGAGGTGCGCTACAGCCCGACGGTCCGCGCCTATACCCGCAGCGTCGACGTCAACACGATCACCTTCGATACGGGGTCGTGGGAGATCAAGCCGGACCAGGTCCGTCGCCTCGACACGATCGCGGCGGCGCTGGGCCGGGCGATCACGGCCAATCCCAACGAGGTCTTCCTCATCGAGGGCCACACGGATGCGGTGGGCAATGACGTCGACAACCTGTCGCTGTCGGACCGGCGCGCCCAGTCCATCGCGACGGCGCTGACGCAGACCTACAACATCCCGCCGGAGAACCTGACGACCCAGGGCTATGGCGAGCAGAACCTCAAGGTGCAGACGCAGGGGCCCTCGGCGGAGAACCGCCGCGTGACGCTGCGCCGGATCACCGACCTTCTCAACCAGCAGAACACCCAGGCGCCGCAGTAAAGCTGCCGGCCTGAGAGATGCGAGCGGGCGCCTTCGGGCGCCCGTTTCGTTTGTGGCTGGTTAGGGGCGGTGGAGGTGCAGGCCGACCAGCGTGCCAGTCAGCTGGAAGCCGAGGCGCGCATAGAGGTTGGCGACGCCGATATTGGCGGCCGAGACCACCGTGTCGACGCGGCGGATTCCCTGCTCTTTCAGATGAAGCAGGATCGCCGTCCAGAAGGGCAGGGCGAGCACGGCCTGGTCCGGCTGGGTTCCGCCCAGCACGAGGTCGGCCGAGCCGTCCGCGGTGGTGAAGGCCATGAAGGCGCCGGGCCGGGGGGACGCGCCGGTGACGAGCACGGTGGCCCGGCCGGCGAGCAGCCCTTCCATCCAGTCGACCTGCCGGCGCCGGTTCACCTCGGGCGGGATGGCCGGGTCCTCGGCGAAGCGGCCATAGTGGAAGGTCTCGGCGGCCTGGGTGAGGAGGGCCGCATGGTCCTCCGCGGCGGCGAGGCGCAAGGGCGCGGGCCGGCAGGGCGGCTCGAAGCGGGCGAGGTTGGCAAAGCGCAGGGTCTGTACCGTCTCGACATAGCGGAAGCTGATGGCCTGGAGCCGGGCGATGGCGATGCGGCGTTCGGCGGGAAGGCGGCCGGTGACGAGGCCCGCCTGTTCCGCCTCGCAGAGGTCGCGAAATGCGGTGATGACGTCCGTGTCGTCGGCGACGCCCTCATCGCCCGCCAGGGAGGCCTCGGTGATGTCGAGGGTCGGACGTCCCAGCGCGCGCGCGTCCCATGGCGTCGGCCGGATGGCGAGCCGCGCGCCGGATGCCCCCGCCAGCGTCCAGGTCATGTCAGGCCGGCGTGCGCCGGAAGGCGGCGTGAAGGTCGAGGATGATGTCGTCGGGACCGAGGAGGTCGGTCGCCGGCGGCGTCATCAGCGCGAAGGCCTTGGGCGTCGGCGAGGCGGCGCGCGGGTCCCGGCGGCGGATGAAGGCCTCGCGCACCTTGGGCGTCAGGCTCTCAAGCGTGTCGTCGGCGATCATGTCGTCGAGCACGACGAGATGGCGCGCCTGGGCGCGGGCCTCTGCTACGAGGGTCTCGAGGGCGCAGAGACCGGACACGACGGGGCGCATGTCCGGATGGCAGCCGGGCTGGCCATAGGCCCGCACACGGCGGTCGAGGTGATAGGCGTGGCTCCAGTTGCCGGCGAAGATGTGCAGGTTGATGGCCACCTGCATGCGCTTGATGGTGAACTCCTGGAACCGGCGCAGCAGCGGCGCGGACGCGACGGGATCGGCAAGCGGCGCCGGCTCGATATAGGAGGCGAAGAACTCGACGCCGCCGCGGAAGCGGTCCCAGCCGTCCATGGTCTCGCTGTTGCCGGAATGGTTCACGCCGCCCTTGGAGATGGCGGTGACGCGGGCGAAGGGCTCGGGCGCGAAGAGCACCGAGCCGACGGCCAGCGCGCGGGCAAGATGGGCGAAGTAATGGAAGGCGTAAGGGGTGACTGGCTCGATGACGTCGTGGACCACGCTCGTCCGGATGATGAACCATTCGGGGAAGATGTGGTGGGTCAGCATGAAGTCGAGGCAGGCCTCATGCTCGCCCTTGCGGAACAGGCGCTCACCACCGATGCGGTAGAAGGTGCCCATCTCCGCATTGTCGCGGGTCTCGTCGATGAGCATCCAGGGCGCCTGGACCATGACGAGGTTGGGATCGGCGGCAAGGCGGCCGAGGTAGCCAATGACGACATCCGGCACGAGCAGGTCGTCGTCGCCGACCCAGATGGCGAATTCGCCGCGCGATTGCCGCCAGGTGTAGAGGAAGTTGCCGTAGGCGCCGATGTTCTCGATCTGGCGTACCGGCCGGATGCGCGGGTCCGCCGCGGCCCAGCGGGCGACGATGGCCGGGGTGTCGTCGGTCGACTTGTTGTCGGAGACGAGGATCTCGAAATCGATCCCGCGGGCCTCGAAGGCCTGGATGTGGTGGGTGAAGAAGCGGTCGAGATATTGCGCGCGGTTGTAGGTCGGCAGCGCGATGGTGACCAGCGGCCGCCGCGCCTCGGCGGGGGCGGTCGGGGTCGAGGCGACGGCGCTGGCGGCCATGGAGGGCTCCGGATCAGGCGACGCGGCGGGCGTGCCGCGCGAGGATGGACTTGAGGCTACGGGCGACGCGGCCGGCGACGTCGCGGGTGACGTTGTAGCCGCTCGGCAGGTTGATGCCGGTCGGCGAGATCGCGTAGGCGTTGGGATTGCGGGCGCTCGCGCCTGCGGCCGAGGGCTGGTTGCGGAAGGCCGGCTGCCAGCTCAGCGGATAGAAGAACGGCCGGGTGTCGATGCCCTCGGCGCCGAGCTCGGCCGCGACCTGCTGCTTGAGCAGGCCGAGCTTCGGGTCGAGGACGGCCGTGACCATCCAGTAGGTGTTGAAGACATGGGGCGGCTCGGCATTCAGCGTGAGCCCCGGCGTGCCCTCGAGCGCCTCGGCGTAGAAGTGGAAGATGTCGCGCTTCATGGCGATGAGGTCGTCGAGGCGCTCCATCTGGGCGATGCCCATGGCGGCCTGCATGGCCGACATCCGGTACTTGAAGCCGACCTCCTCGGTGACGAGGGCGCGGGACGTGGGATGACGCCCCTGGTCGCGCAGGATGTTGACCCGTTCGGCCAGCGCATCGTCGTCGGTGACGAGCATGCCGCCTTCGCCGGTGGTGACGGTCTTGGAGCCGTGGAAGGAGAAGACCGAGGCGCGGCCGAAGGCGCCGGCGGGCTTGTCGCGGAAGCGCGAGCCGATGGCCTCGGCCGCGTCCTCGATGAGGATGATCCCGGCGTCGCGGGCGATGGTCTCGAGGCGGGCCCAGTCGGGCATGCCGCCATAGAGGTCGACGACGATGGCGGCCTTGGTCTTCGGCGTGATGGCGGCGGCAAGGCTCGCCGGCGACATGCACCAGGAGACCGGATCGATGTCGACGAAGACCGGCGTGGCGCCGATCTGCACCACCGGGGAGGCGGTGGCGACCCAGGTGCATTCGGGGACGATGACCTCGTCGCCAGGGCCGATGCCGAGGCCCGCGAGGGCGAGGTGGATGGCCGAGGTGCAATGGGCGAGCGAGATGGCGTGCTTGCGCCCCGTCTGCTCGGCGACCATGGCCTCGAAGCGCTGGTTGTACTTGGCGTGGTTCTCGAACCAGGCGTGGCGCGCGGCCTCGGCGGTCAGGTCGACCTCGCGCTGGGTGATGGAGGGCCCGGCCACCGGCACGCGCTCGCGCTTGACGGTGAGCGGGGTAGTCTCGCGCGCCGTGCGCCAGGTGAGGTCGCCGCCCAGCTTCTCCGATGCCATGAGGCTCTTCAGCCGGGCGAGGCGCACATAGCGTTGGCCGCTGAGATCATCGGCGGTGGTGCGGCCGGCAAGGGCGGCCACGAGCTCCTTGGCGCCGGATGCGGCGGTGTGGAGGAAGCGGAAGTCGGGGAAGGCGGCGGCGAACTTGCCGAAGTCGACGCGATAGGAGCGCGGGTCGATCGTGTTGCCCTCGGCGAAGGTGACGCGGGAGCCCGGCACGGCCTCGGCGACGATGGTCGCGATGTCGCGGACGAGGTGGTTCTCGCTGTTCTGGCCGATGTTGAAGGCCTCGCCCCGCACCGTGGCGGGGTCGGCGGCGAGGATGGCCGCGGCGGCGCGGGCGAGATCCCGCACATGCAGCAGGGGGCGCCACGACAGGCCGCTGGAGAGGAGCTTCACCTCGCCGGTGGACAGGGCCGAGACGACGAGATTGTTGAGGACGAGGTCGGTGCGCAGCCGCGGCGACAGGCCGTAGCACGTGGCGTTGCGCATGAAGGTGGGGACGAAACCGTCGTCGGCGAGGGCCAGCAGGCCCGCCTCGCTCTCGACCTTGCTCGACGCATAGGCGGTGAGCGGATTGACCGGTGCGCTTTCGTCGAGGAGCAGGTCGGGGTTGCCGGCGCCGTAGATCGAGCAGGACGACGCGAAGACGAAGCGCGTGACGCCGGCCGCCTTGGCGATGCGGGCGAGGGCGATGGTGGCGTCGCGGTTGATGGCGGCGGTGAGCTCCGGGGCGAGATCGCCCATCGGATCGTTGGAGAGAGCGGCGAGATGGACCACCGCATCGAAGCCGGCGAGGTCCTCGGCCGTGATGTCGCGCACGTCCTTGGCGATGGTGCGCACCGGATCGACGGGTTCCAGGCCCTCGGTGTGGCAGGGGACGAAATAGCCGGTGTCGAGGCCGATCACCTCGTGGCCGGCTTCCGTCAGCACGCCGGTGGCAACGGTGCCGACATAGCCGGCATGGCCCGTGAGCAGGATCTTCATGGGGTGCCTCACGCTGCGGCGACGGAGCGGCGGGGCTCGTCGATCCAGGTTTTCCAGGGCGCCTTGCCGGAGTCCCACAGGCCCTGCAGCAGGCGGAGCTCGCGCAGCGTGTCGACGCACTGCCAGAAGCCCTCGTGGCGATAGGCGCCGAGCTTGCCGTCGCGGGCGAGCCGCTCGTAGAGCGCGACCTCGAGCGAGCCGTCATCGCCGTCGAGGGCGAGATAGTCGAAGACGCCGGGCTCGAAGACGGCGAAGCCGCCATTGATCCAGCCCTCGCCGATCTGCGGCTTCTCGACGAAGCCGGCGATGTCGTCGCCCTCGAAGCGGATGCCGCCGAAGCGGGCGGGGGGATGGACGGCGGTGATGGTGGCGAGGTGGCCCTGGGCCTGGTGCTGCGCCACCACGGCCTTGACGGGCACGTCGCTGACGCCGTCGCCATAGGTGACGAGGAAGGGCGCGCCGTCGAGATGGGGCTTGAGGCGCAGGATGCGGCCGCCGGTATTGGTGTCGAGGCCGGTATTGACGATGCGGACGCGCCAGTTGTCGAAGACCGGGCCGCTCCGGGTGACCTGGCCGTGGCGGGTGTCGACCAGGATGTCGCCGGCGAGGCGCATCTCGTCGAGGAAGAAGCGCTTGATGACGTCGGCCTTGTAGCCAGCGGCGATGACGAAGTCGTCGAAGCCCTGGGCCGCATAGTGGCGCATGATGTGCCAGAGGATCGGCCGGCCGCCGACATCGACCATGGGCTTGGGCTTCACATCGGTCTCTTCAGAGATCCGAGTGCCCCTTCCGCCCGCGAGAATCACGACCCGCATGAATGGCCCCTGGTCCGCATGGGGCGGAGGATGGGCGGACATGGTAAACGCATGGTAAACGGTGAATGCCGTTGCCGGACGCTCCCGGCCCGGCGGGCGCGGCTCAGACGCCGGCGCCCTTTGCGGCCAGCGCCTTCGCCATCAGCTCGCTTTCGCGCTCGACCAGCAGCGCGGCGTGATCGAAGGCGAGGGCAAAGTCCTCCTCCATGATCGCGAACTGCATGCCGAGGATCAGCGGCCGGGCGCTCGGCATCGCCGTGAGGATCAGCTCCACCCGTGCGGCGAGATCGGCATGGCTGATGGCGTCAAAGCCCTTCAGCAGCATCTCCTGGACCAGCCAGGCGATGCTCTTGCCCACGGTATCGATGTCCTCGATCTGCAGCAGCACGCCGAGTTCCTGCGCCCCGGGGCCGTCGGCGAGAGCGGGAAGGGCGGTGTCTGCGACGATCTCGGCCATGAATCACCTGAGTGCTCGAACGGTGCTTGTAAGTAAATTGTCAAGGTTAATGTTCAGTTAATATAGTAGTATTCTGGTTCTGTTTACCATTAATTCCGGTTTGTCAAAGTTCAGCTCAGAAAAAAGCATTCTTTAAGTCGCGTAAGGGACAGTCGCCGTGCCTTCGAGAACTGAAGGACCTCCCAGGATTGGGAGGCGTCATCGTCCTCCCCTCAGAAGCAGGGGACCCTAGGAAAGGGATCTGAAATGTCTGACATCACCATCTCGCGCGGCGTTCGTTCGAACCTCCTCGCTCTCCAGAACATCGCCTCCAGCCGCGAGACGATCCAGGGCCGCCTGGCCTCGGGCAAGAAGGTCAACTCGGCCCTCGACAACCCGACCAACTTCTTCACGGCTGCTTCGCTCAACTCGCGTTCGAACGATCTCGGCGCCCTGCTCGACGGCATGTCGAACGGCATCAAGACCCTCGAAGCTGCCGACAACGGCCTGAAGTCGGTCACCAAGACCGTCGAGTCGCTGCAGTCGGCCATCCGCCAGGCCCGTCAGGACAAGTCCTGGAAGGGTGACAGCTACAGCTTCACGGCCGGCGCCGCTGGTACCGTTTCGATCTCGAACGGTTCCGTCGGTTCCACGGCGGTCAACATCTCCGTGACGTCCACCGACACGATCGACGACGTCGTGAAGAACATCAACAACAACAGCTCGCTGACCGGCAAGGTCCGCGCCTCGAACGACAACGGTAAGCTGCGCATCGAGAACCTCTCGACGTCGGACCTCACCGTCACCAATTCGGGTTCGGTCGGCACCGGCAGCACGGTTGGTGGCAACACCGTTCGCGCTGACCTGATCACGCAGTTCAACGACCTGCGTCAGCAGCTCGACCGCACCGCGGAAGACGCCTCCTTCAATGGCATCAACCTGCTGCGCGGCGACAAGCTGTCGATCACCTTCAACGAGACCGGCTCGTCCTCGCTGACGATCCAGTCGAAGGGCGCCAAGGCGATCAACGCGACCAACCTCGGCATCGACGCCCAGGCCACCTCGGTGGCGGACAGCGACTCGGGTCTGGACGCGGTGCTCGGCAAGCTGTCGACGGCGCTGAACTCGCTCCGCTCGCAGTCCTCGGCCTTCGGTGCGAACCTCTCCATGGTGCAGAACCGTCAGGACTTCACCAAGTCCATGATGAACACCCTGAAGGGCGGCGCCGACAACCTGACGCTGGCCGACCAGAACGAAGAGGGTGCGAACCTGCTGGCGCTCAACACCCGCGCCCAGCTCGCCACCTCGGCCCTGTCCTTCGCCTCCCAGGGCGACCAGCAGGTCCTGCAGTTCCTCCGCTGATCTCCCTTCACGGGACGACGGAAAGGGCGGCCTTCGGGCCGCCCTTTTTCGTTGTCGCGGGGCCGCTGCGCCACGGCCTCTTTCCATGGCGAGCCAAGGGCTTACGGCGGCAACGAAAGATCAAGGATAATGCTCCGTCAGCGGAGATGGTAAAAAGTTCCTGCCCGTATGCGCTTTGTTAACGATGTCGGCTGCAGACTGTCCGGGCCTTCGAGAACTGAGGGCCCTCCCAGGAAGTGGAGGTTGCGTTTCGTTATCCCCTCAGAAGCAGGGGTCCCTAGGAGAGGGCAGTATCCATGTCTGACATCACCATCTCGCGCGGCGTCCGCTCGAACCTCCTCGCCCTGCAGAACATCGCTTCGAACCGCGAAGTCATTCAGGGCCGCCTGGCCTCGGGCAAGAAGGTCAACTCGGCCCTCGACAACCCGACCAACTTCTTCACCGCCGCTGCGCTCAACTCGCGCGGTAACGACCTCGGTGCCCTGCTCGACGGCATGTCGAACGGCATCAAGACCCTCGAAGCCGCCGACAACGGCCTGAAGTCGATCACCAAGACCGTCGAGTCGCTGCAGTCGACGATCCGCCAGGCTCGTCAGGACAAGTCCTGGAAGGGCGACAGCTACAGCTTCACGGCCGGCGCCGCTGGTACCGTTTCGATCTCGAACGGCGCGGTTGGCTCCACCGCCGTCAACATCTCCGTGACGTCCACCGACACGATCGACGACGTCGTCAAGAACATCAACAATAACAGCTCGCTGACCGGCAAGGTCCGCGCCTCGAACGATAACGGCAAGCTGCGCATCGAGAACCTCTCGACCGCTGATCTGACCGTCACCAACTCGGGCTCGGTCGGCACCGGCAGCACCGTTGGCGGCAACACTGTCCGCGCTGACCTGATCACGCAGTTCAACGACCTGCGCCAGCAGCTCGACCGCACCGCGGAAGACGCCTCCTTCAACGGCATCAACCTGCTGCGCGGCGACTCCCTGGCGATCACCTTCAACGAGACCGGCTCGTCCTCGGTGACGATCCAGTCGAAGGGCGGCAAGGCCATCAACTCGAGCAACCTCGGCATCGACGCGCAGGTCACCTCGGTGGCGGACAGCGACTCGAGCCTCGACTCGATCCTCGGCAAGCTCACGACGGCGATGAACTCGCTGCGGTCGCAGTCCTCGGCCTTCGGTTCGAACCTCTCGGTGGTGCAGAACCGCCAGGACTTCACCAAGTCCATGATCAACACCCTGAAGGGCGGCGCCGACAACCTGACGCTGGCCGACCAGAACGAAGAGGGTGCGAACCTGCTGGCCCTCAACACCCGCGCCCAGCTCGCCACCTCGGCCCTGTCCTTCGCCTCCCAGGGCGACCAGCAGGTCCTGCAGTTCCTCCGGTAAGTCCACACCTCGGAGACAACTGGGAAGGGCGGGCCTCGGGCCGCCCTTTTCGTTTGCAGCCTTCCCGGCGCCGCGAGGCGATGCGTTAGAGGGACGTTAACCAGCTTCGGCAAGACTGCGTTAACGGACGGCCCTGCGGCTCGCGCGGCGCCGTCCTGTCGTGCGCAGGGGAGACGCAGATGGCCACGTCAGTGCAATGGGCGCGCCCGCTCGACGAACGCACCACGCGCCATGCGGTGGAATATGCCACCGGCGCGGCGCGCTACGCCCTGAAGCGTGGCGAGGCGAGCATCGCCGTCCGTATCGCTCGCCAGCTTGTCATGGCCCAGCCCGGCGACATGGCGCATCGCGACCTCCTGGCCGAAGGTGTCGCTGCACGGGACGCCGCTTCCGACTTCATTGCGCGACATGCCGGCTCGACCGACCCCGATACGATGAACGGCCTGGCTGCGAGCCACCTCGCCCTCGGCGACATCATCGCGGCCAGCCAGCTTTGGCTCGCGCTCGCCCGCAGCGACCCCTCGCGCACCGACGCCTTCGTCAGCTTCGCCTGGTGCATGGCCCGCGCCGGGAACGATGAGATCGCCACCCAGATTGCCGCCCGTCTGGGCGATACGACCCACGCCAAGGTGGCCGCGCTGAGGATGATGCTGGCCCTATCGGCGGGGAAGGACGAGGAGGCCCTCGCCGAAGCCCAGCGTGCGCAGCACCTTGCCGACGCCTTCGCCTGGCTCCCACACGGCGCGGTCTTCGCCTCGACAGGTGTGGTCAATGCCGCGTCCCTGCGCCTCGGCGGACGGCTGGAGGACCTCGCCGCGGTCATGCACCTCTACCCGATCGGCCAGGCCATCCAGGATGGACGCAACGACGACGCGATCGCCGGTGCCGACCAGGTCCTGGCCTCCATCCCGGACGACCGTTGGGCGGCGCTTTTCAAGGTGATGGCGCTCGTTGCCAAGGACGACAAGATCGGCGCTGCGAAGGCTCAGGCGGCCCTGGTGTCATCCAGCGGCGTCCGGCTGGACATGCTGGACCGGCTCATTGCCCTTCTGTCCGACATGTCGGCTCACCGGCTCGTCGTCGACTTCGGATCGCTGGTGCGGGAACGCATCGCCGACAATGCCGTGCTGCAGTCCACCATCGGCCACTCGGCTGCCCATGTGGGCGATTTCGACCTGTTCGAGGAGATGAAGGCTGCGCTGCATCCCCTGGAGGACCGCATCGCCGGATCGAGCATGTCGCCCTTCGTCGTCATGTCGCTAACGGACGATCCGGCCGTCCACAAACTCGCGGCCATCCAGCGCGCCGACCGCATGGGAGGACCCTCTGCTCCGCCGAGCTTGCCCTCCATCCGGCCGCCGGCTCCCGGCGAGCGGCTGCGCATCGGCTATTTCTCGAACGACTTCCACAACCACGCCACGATGAAGCTGATCGTGGAGACGCTTGAGGCGACCGACCGGTCCCGCTTCGAGGTCTTCGCCTATTCCTACGACGCCAGCCCCGACAATCCCGATCGCGAGAGGGCCCGGGCGGCTGTCGAGCATTTCCGCGACATCGTCGCCCTGTCGGACGAGGAGTTCACGGAGCTCGTGCGGGAGGACGGCGTGCATGTGCTCGTCGATCTGAAAGGCTATACGCGTGGCTCGCGCCTTGCCGCCCTGAAGCACCGGCCGGCACCGATCCAGGTGAACTGGCTCGGCTATCCCGGCACCTATGGCTTCGCCGAGACCGACTACATCATCGCCGACCCCTTCATCATCCCGCCCTCCGCCGAGTCGGACCACAGCGAGGCGGTGGTGAGGCTTCCCGATTGCTACCAGCCCAACAACCGCATGCGCGAGGTGGTGGAGACACCGACCCGCGAGATGGTGGGGTTGCCCGAGACCGGCTTCGTCTTCGCCTCGTTCAACCAGGTCTACAAGATCAACGCTCCCGTTTTCGGGGCCTGGATGGACATCCTGAAGGGCGTGCCGGGATCGGTGCTGTGGCTCCTCATCAAGGATGATGCAACGGCCGATCGCCTGAAGGCCCGGACCGAGGCGCATGGCGTCGACCCGTCGCGGATCGTGGCTGCGCCGACCTTGTCGAACGAGATGCACCTTGCCCGCTACGGCCTGGTGGACCTTGCCCTCGACACGTTCCCGGTCGGCTCGCACACCACCGCGAGCGATGCGATCTGGATGGGCGCGCCCCTGCTGGCCCTGGCCGGCCGCTCCTTCATCTCCCGCGTCTCGGGCAGCATCGTCACGGCGGCCGGCGTGCCGCACCTCGTGGCCACCGACCTCGACGAATATGTCGCCAAGGCCATCGCGCTCGGCAACGACCCGGGCACGGCCGCGGCGATGCGCGAGGACCTGCTGCGCCGCCGGGACACGATGCCGCTCTTCGATCCCGCGCGCTTCGCCGAGCATCTCGGCCGGGCCTATGAGGGCATGGTGGAGATCTGGCGGCGGGGCGAAAAGCCCCACGCCTTCGACGTGCCCTCGGTCGACGTCAAGCCGAAGCTGTCAGTGGAAGTCGCGTGACTTCGGCAGCACCCTGACATCGCGGGGATGGCGTCCGCCGGTCCGCGGATATTGCGGCCGGTTGACCTCGTCGGCGCGGGCGAGGCTGTCGCGCATGGCGTCCTCGGAGAGCAATGACAGGTCCGCGGTCCGGTCGATGATGTCCTCGGCCATGAGATGCACGACGCCCTCGGGGCTGCGCTGAACCACGCCGCGCACCAGCAGCAGCCGCCCGCCCATGATGGCGCGGCGGAAGGCCTCCATGCGGCGGGCCCAGAGCACGACATTGGTGATGCCGGTCTCGTCCTCGAGGGTGATGAAGACGGCCGTGCCCTTGCCGGGGCGCTGGCGCACCAGCACGACGCCGGCAGCCTGTGCCGGCGCGCCATTGGCGGCGGCTGAAATCTCGGCGCAGGTCATCACACCCTCGGTGCGGAAGCGCTGGCGCAGGAAGGTGAGCGGATGGGCCTTCAGGGAGAGGCGCACCGTCTGGTAGTCGGCGACGACGTGCTCCGAGAGCGGCATGGCGGGCAGGTTCGCATCGGCTTCCGTGCCGAGTTCCTTGGCATCGGCGGCGGCGAAGAGCGGCAGGGGATCGTCGTCGGGCAGGCGCCGCACCGCCCAGGCCGCCTCGCGCCGGTCGAGGCCGAGGGAACGGAAGGCATCGGCATCGGCGAGGATGCGCAAAGCCCGCGCCGGCAGGGCGGCGCGGCGGGCAAGGTCCTCGACATCGCGAAAGGGGCAGCTGCGCGCCGCCGCCAGCCGTTCGGCCCAGGCGAGGTGGAAACCGTCGAGCTGGCGGAAGCCAAGGCGCAGGGCCAGGGCTGAGCCTTCGCCATCGCGCTCCAGCGTGTTGTCGAAGCTGCTTGCATTGACGTCGACGGCGCGGACCTCGACGCCGTGCTCGCGCGCGTCACGGACGATCTGCGCCGGCGCGTAGAAGCCCATGGGCTGGGCGTTGAGGAGGGCGCAGGCGAAGATCGCGGGGTGGTGGCATTTGATCCAGGAGGAGATGTAGACGAGCTTGGCGAAGGAGGCGGCGTGGCTCTCCGGGAAGCCGTAGCTGCCGAAGCCCTTGATCTGGTCGAAGCAGCGCCGCGCGAAGGCCGGGTCGTAGCCGCGGGCGACCATGCGATCGACCATCAGCCGCTCGAAGCGGCCGATCGTGCCGACATTGCGGAAGGTCGCCATGGCGCGGCGCAGGCCATTGGCCTCGTCGGCGGTGAACTTCGCCGCCACCATGGCGAGCCGCATGGCCTGTTCCTGGAAGAGCGGCACGCCGCAGGTCTTGTTCAGCACCTGGAAGAGCTCGTCCGGCTCGCCATGCTCAGGCGCAGGCGAGGGATAGACGACGGGTTCGAGCCCCGCCCGGCGCTTGAGATAGGGGTGGACCATGTCGCCCTCGATGGGCCCGGGGCGGACGATGGCGACCTGGATGACGAGGTCGTAGAGCTTCCGCGGTTTCAGGCGCGGCAGCATGTTGATCTGCGCCCGGCTCTCCACCTGGAACACGCCGATGGAATCGCCGCGGCAGAGCATCTCGTAGACCGCCGGGTCCTCTGGCGGGACTGTCGCCAGGTCGAGGTCCGGCCCGCCGGTGTCGCGCAGCAGGGCGAAGGCCTTGCGGATGCAGGTGAGCATGCCGAGCGCCAGGACATCGACCTTCATCAGGCCGAGCGCGTCGATGTCGTCCTTGTCCCACTCGATGAAGGTGCGGTCCGCCATGGCGGCATTGCCGATGGGCACGGTCTCGTCGAGCCGGCCGCCGGTGAGCACGAAGCCGCCGACATGCTGGGAGAGGTGGCGGGGAAAGCCGATGAGGCGGCTCGCCAGGTCCACGGCGCGGCGGATCAGCGGGTTCTTCGGGTCGAGGCCGGCCTCGCGGACGTAATGGTCGCCAATCTCCGTGCCCCAGGAGCCCCAGACCATGCCGGCGAGGCGGCCGGTGACGTCCTCGGTGAGGCCGAGGGCCTTGCCGACCTCGCGGATGGCGCTGCGCGGCCGGTAGCTGATGACGGTGGCGGCGATGCCGGCGCGCTCGCGGCCGTAGCGGGCATAGATGTGCTGGATGACCTCCTCGCGCCGCTCGTGTTCGAAATCGACGTCGATGTCCGGCGGTTCCTTGCGCTCGGAGGAGATGAAGCGGGCGAAGAGCAGGTCGTGGTCGTTCGGATCCACCGCGGTGATGCCGAGCACGTAGCATACGGCGGAATTGGCGGCGGAGCCGCGGCCCTGGCAGAGGATGCCCTTGTCCTCGGCGACGCGGACGATGTCGACGATGGTGAGGAAGTAGCGGGCATAGTCGAGCTGGGCGATGAGGGCGAGCTCGTCGGCGAGGAGCTTGCGGACCTTGTCCGGCACGGTGCCGCCATAGCGGTGGGCGGCGCGCTCCCAGGTGATCTTTTCGAGCCAGCCCTGCGGCGTCCAGCCGGGCGGCACGGGCTCCTGCGGATATTCGTATTTCAGTTCCGACAGCGAGAAGTCGATGCGGGCGAGGAGGTTCTGTGTCTCGGCCACGGCCTCCGGGCAGTCGCGGAAGAGGCGGGCCATCTCGGCCGAGGGTTTGAGGTGACGCTCGGCATGAGCCTGAAGCCGGAAGCCTGCCTCCTCGATGGTGACGCCCTCGCGGATGCAGGTGAGCACGTCCTGAAGGTCGCGCTGGGCGGGGTCGTGGTAGAGCACGTCGTTGACGGCGAGGAGCGGCAGGCCGCGCGCCGTCGCCATGTCGCGCAGGCCAAAGAGCCGGCGGCGGTCCTCGCCGTCGCGGCCCATGGTGGCGGCGAGCCAGAGCTGGCCGGGCGCCGCCTCGCCGAGCGTTTGGAGGCTACGGGTCAGGGCCGCCTCGTCCTCGCTGGGCATGACGATCAGCAGGAGGTCGCGGGTGTCGGCGGCGAGGTCATCGAGCGTGAGCCGGCACTCGCCCTTGCGGCCCCTCAAGTTTCCGGTGGTGAGGAGGCGGCAGAGCCGGCCCCAGCCCACCCGGTTCTGCGGATAGACGATGACCTCCGGCGACCCGTCGCAGAAGACGAGGCGGCTGCCCACCGCGAGGCGGAAGCGGGCGGCGGCCGCCTTCACCACCTCCTGCGACAGGTCGGGGCGCGGCGCCTCGACGAAGGTGACCTCGCCAGGGCCCGAGCCCTCGCGCACCCGTTCGGGCGGCGGCAGGCCCACGGTGCGCAACTCTTCCAGCGTCGCATGGGCGCGCACGACGCCCGCCACGGTGTTGCGGTCGGCAATGCCGATGCCGGCCTGCCCGAGCAGCAGGGCGGTGAGCACGAGGTCGCGGGCATGGGAGGCCCCGCGCAGGAAGGAGAAGTTCGTGTGGGTGGCAAGCTCGGCATAGACCATGGCCGCCTCAGGCGAAGAGCCCATGGATGAACCAGCGGGGACTTGCGGTCTCGCGGCCATAGAGGCCCTGGCGGAAGACCCAGAAGCGGCGGCCCTCGCGGTCCTCGAGGCCGTAATAGTCCCGCGTCAGCATGTCCTCGCCGTCGCGCCACCATTCCCCGGCGATGCGCTCCGGTCCCTCGGCGCGGATGATCTGGAAGGTGGTGCGCCGCCAGAAAAAGCTGGCGGGCGGCCCGTCCGGCACCTCGGCGAGGGTCTCGATGGGCTGCGGCGGATCGAAGAGCTGCAGCGGGCGGGCTAGCGGCCGCGTGACCTGGGGTCCGGCGCTGCGATAGCCGCCGCCGCCGACCGCAATGGCGGGCACCATGACCTCGGCGCGTTCCGGCACATGGGAGGCTCGGTCGAGGAAGCGCAGTACGTTGGACCGGCCGAAGCGGGCGACCAGATGGTCGACGAGGGCGGCGGTCTCGCGCTCGGCCTCGCCGCGGCCGTCGATGAGCACCTGGCGGGGGGCAAGCACCTCGGTGCGCGGCACGGCGAGGCGCATGAGGTCGAAGCCGAAGCCGGGATCGGTGGGATCATCCAGCAGGTGCATGCGCTCGGCGAAGAGGCGGCCAACAGCGGCGGTGTCGCGGGTTGCCTCGCCCGTCTCCACCGCGATGCGGCGCACGACGCCGTCGGTGCGATAGAAGCTCGCCTCGAAGAGCCGGCCGCCCTCGCCGCGCTGCTCCAGCGTCGCGGCGGCCTTGCCGAGGATGAGGCCGAGGGCGCCGGCAAGGTCCTCGCGCCGCGCCACCGGCTCGGCGAAGCGCCGCTCCACCATGCAGGCGGCGACCGCCCGGCGCGGCGTCAGCCGCGTGTCCTCGCGCCCCGTGACGCGGCGCAGGCGGGTGGCAAGGCCCGCGCCGAAGCGGGCGACGAGGATGTCGCTCGGCCGGCCCATGAGGTCGCCGATGGTCTTGAGGCCGGCGCGGGTGAGGGCGAGGACGGTTGCGGCGTCGATGCCGAGGGCGGCGACGGGGAGCCGCGCCACGGCCTCCGCCTCGCCGCCGGGTGGCACGATGCCGGGCCTGCCGTGGCGGGCGAGCGCCGCGGCCGCGTCCGGCGTTCCCGCCAGCACCGCCCTTGCGGTGAAGCCGGCGCTGCGCAGACGTTCGAGAAAATCGCGGCAGAGCGCCGCCTCGCCGCCGAAGAGATGGGCGCAGCCGGTCACGTCGAGGACGAGGCCGTCCGGCCCGTCGAGGGCGACGAGCGGCGTGTAGCGGTCGGCGGCGTCGGCGAGGCGCTCCAGCAGGCTGAGGTCCGCCGCCGGGTCGTGATCGATGGCGACGAGATGGGGAACGCAGGCCCGCGCATCCGCGAGCTTCAGCCCGGGGCCTAGCCCAAGGTCGCGCGCCATCGGGTCAACCGCGGCGACGCGCAGGGCGCCCGCCACCTTCTCGGCGAGGACGAGCGGCGCGTCAGCCGGCGCGGCGGAAGGGGACGGGTTGCGCCTCCACAGCCGGCGCAGCCGTTCGCTCGGCAGGAAGGGGAGCCAGACGGCCAGGTAGCGCCGTCCGCTCGCGGAAGCGGCCATGTTCACGATCCCACTCCATGGACCAGTCGCGGGGAGGAATGCCGGCGCGGTGGCGCAGCAGGGTGACGGAGAAGGCGGGCCGGCCGGGCAGGCCGCCCTCGGCGGCCTCGGAGGCAAGGCCGCGCACGCGCCAGCGGGAGAGGGCGGCGGAGGGCTCGGGCTCGGCGCCGGCGCGGGTCATCAGCACGGTGACGCCGCTCTCGGCGGCGGCCAGCGACAGGCGGCGGCTGGCGGTGAGGTCGAGGATCTTCGGCGCGCCCCAGATCTCCGCGACGATGGCGCCGACGGCGCCGCAGCGCGCGGCGTCCAGTGTCGCCTTCAGCGCCTCCTCGGCGTCCTTGACGCGCACCAGCACGACGCATGAGGGATCGAGACCGAGAGCGGCGAGGCCGCGGCCATAGGGCCGGCCGAATTCCTGGTCGATGAAGCGCTGGCGCACCCAGACGAGTGGCCCTGACGGGGCCGTGCGGCGGGCGAGGCCGAGGGTGAAGCCGGTTGCCGCCGGCACATGGATCGGCGCCTCGGCATGGACCTCGTGCAGGGCGGCGCGGGCGATGCCGCCGCCGATCGCCGCGTCGAGGCTCGCCGCGCCAAGCGGCACGAGGCCGGGCCCAAGGTCAGCATGAGGCGACGCCGGGGGCATGCCCCCCCGCTCCAGACGCGCAAGGGTGCCCTTCAGCGCCGCGAGGGTGTCGCGTCGCGCGGTCATGATTGTTCCTGTTTTGTTCTTATATAGAGGGGACTCTTCCGGCGAGAGTCAAGGCGGGTTTGGAGGATGGCCTTTGGCCCTCATCGGGAGAGAGCCTATCCGGAATATACCTCTATTTACCGGTCGCTCTACCCTGAGTTGCTCTAATCCTATTGGGGGGGAGCGTATCATGACGGATTTCGAGAACCGCAAAGACAAGGACGGTTTCGTTTGCAAGCTCACGCGCGGCGAACGTACCACGCTGCTCGGCTTCGACGTGGATCATCCGGAGGACGATTTCGTCGGCTTCGCCATCGAGGTGAAAAATCCCGGAGAGGCTGACTTCATTCCCCTGCGTAATCGGTTGGCGTTTTCCTATGATCAGCCAGCGGGGACGGCCGTGACCGGCGCCCGGGCTTTCCCCACAACAGAAGCACCCATTCAAAAATTCCGCTGGATCGACTTCCCGCCCCAAGGGAGGGATGGAACCTACCTTTACCGCGTCACCAAGATGCACATGCCCAGGGACAATGTCCTCACCAAGGGAACCTCCCTACAGGTCGATATGGACCATGCGGAAGTCACCTATGACGGCCTAGTTGATATCGGCTTCACTCGTAATTTCGCCTCCTCGCAAGCCTATGCCCAGACCTTCCACAATGCCGCGGATATCATTCCCGCCAAAAGCGAGGACGGGATCGATTTCGTCAAACCGGATCTCCGGGCGCCATGGGGCGAAAGTGTCTATGACTGGCTCGGTTTCGAGGCCCGACGGCTGATCTTCGACTTCCTGGATACGGCCGCGGCAGACCCCGGTGTGACGCTGGACGTCATGGCCTACGATCTGAATGAGCCTGACATCATCGGCCGTCTCGAACGTCTCGGCAGTCGGTTGCGCATCATCGTCGATGACTCGCCGCCCGATCACAATAAACCCACCAGTTCGGAGTCCCGGGCGTTCAAGCGTTTCAAGTCCAGTGCCGGTGGTGGCGCCGTCAAGCGAACGCATTTTTCAGGCCTCCAGCACAACAAGGTTTTCATCCAGCGCCGCGGTGGCGTGGTAGAGAAGGTGCTGTGCGGCTCCACCAATTTCACCTTCCGTGGCCTGTATATCCAGGCCAACAACGTCCTCGTCTTCCACTCTCCAGAGGTCGGTGCGTTGTTCGGCACCATGTTCGACCTTGCTTTCGTCGACCCATCGAGTTTCCGTGATTCGGCCTTCGCCCGCACCTGGCATCTCGTCGACCATCGCCCTGGGCCAAGGTTTCACCTGTGCTTCTCTCCCCACCAGAACACCGACCTGTCCCTCAGCCCTGTCGGTGCCGCCATCGAGCAGGCAACGTCCTCAGTGCTCTACTCCATCGCCTTCCTCGGGCAGACGACGAAGGGGCCGACCCGGGAAACGCTCGATGATCTCATCAAGAAACCCCTTTTCAGCTATGGCACCGTGGACCAGCGCGGCGGACTTGAACTGAAAAAGCCCGACGGTTCCCTTGGTGTCGTCGACTTCAAGTTCCTCGGAGCCAATGCGCCCGAGCCGTTCGCCAGCGAGTGGTCCGGCGGCAAGGGCCGCACCATCCACAACAAGTTCGTCGTCACGGACTTTGATCTGCCGACCGCCAAGGTGTTCACCGGGTCGAGCAATCTTTCGCCGAGCGGCGAGAGCAAGAACGGCGATCACCTCATCATGATCGAGGATCGAAAGATCGCTGCCGCCTACGCGATCGAGGCGATCCGCATCTTCGACCATCTCCATTTTCGCAACCGGATGGAGGAGGCCAAGAGCGGCAAAGCTCCGAAGCGCGGCCGACGCAAAAAGCCTTCAGCCGCCACTACTCGGCGCAAACTGGTGCTCCAGAAGCCCGTCGCCATTTCCGGCGCCGGGGCGAGCTGGTTCGACCGCTTCTACAAGCCGGATAGCCAGGCGCTGCGCGACAGAAAGCTCTTCTCGCGCTAGCCGCCTCAATGCACCCGGAACTCGCCGGCGACCATGGCCAGCTCGGCCGGGCCGATCAGGTCCTTGTGGGCGACGGTGACGCGGTAGAGCTTGCCCTCCAGGCTCGCCTGCCAGAAGGCCAGGAAGCGGTTCAGCTCGGGAAAGCGCGGGGCGAGGTCATAGGCCTGCCAGACATATTCCTGGAGGATGGAGGGATGGTCGGGCAGGCGGTAGAGAATGCCTGCCGTGGTCAGCCCGTAGCCCTCGATCTGGCGGGCGAAATCTGCCGATGCCATGC